>DUEF01000355.1 GCA_011176555.1 Caldilineae bacterium | reverse complement strand
ATGGCCGTTCCCGCCATCGTGCAAATCCCTCACCGCCTGCCGCGCCATGCCGCGGAACTCCACACCAGAACAGCAGACGAGATCGAACACATCGTGATCAGCCACACCGGCGTACGACCCGGCGTGGCCATCGAACGCGTGGCGCAGGCGCATCTGAAACGCTGGCCGGCCATCGCCTGCCATTTCCTGGTCGAAGCCGATGGCTCCATCTACCAGACTTGCGCGGTCAGCGAAGCTGTCGATGACCAACTCCCCTGGATTTATCACGGCGTCATCGTGTACGCAGCCGGGAACTTCAACGACGTCATCCCCCCCGACAGGCAGTTGGACGCCCTGGCCTCACTTAACGCCTGGCTGCTGAACGAATACAAGCTAAGCGTCGATAAGATAATAGGAGCCAGCGAGTTGCTGCGCACGCAATCACCCGGCAAGCAGTGGCTGGAGGGACAGTGCTGGAAAGATTTGCTGCTGACGCGCGTCACCGCCCTGCTGGGCGACAGGGCCGGGGACGGCGGGACAAAAGACACTGGTCGGGAAACGGATAAATCGGCTGAGCCAGCAGGAAAAACGACCTACCGGGCCGGGGCAGGCGTCCGGCGGCAAGTCAAAGTCAGGGCGCAGACTGTCGCCCGGCCGGAAGTGGTCGATCTGGTCAGCCAGCTGCCCACGCATCCCCTGAACCGTTACGAAACGCGGGCGCTGACGCAGATCACGCATATCGCCATCCATCACAGCGCCGCGCCCGCCAGCGTGACGCCGCAACGCATCGCCCATCACCATGTCTTTGCCGAAACGCAACAATGGCCGGGCATGGGTTACCACTATTTCATCAGCGCGGACGGAACCATCCAGCACACCCAGTCGCTGGCATTCTCCGCAAACCACGTGTACGGCCACAATCGCGAGACGGTGGGCGTCTGCCTGGCCGGCAATTTCGATCATTCGATCCCCACGCTGGCGCAACTAGCCGCCACAGGGCGTCTGGTGGCGTGGTTGATGACGGAACTGGACATCCCCCTGCACAACGTGTGGGGACACAAGGCCTTTCCCCGCGCCGCCACCTCCTGCCCCGGCGCACAATGGGACAGCGGACAACGCTGGCAAGAACTGCTGCTGCGAGAAATCCGCACCGCGCTGAACCTGGATGACGATCCGACCACAAAATTGCTCGATCATTACCTGCTCCTGCAGCCGCGCCCCGGGACAGAGGAAGCTTGCGAGCGCGTCACCGCCAACTACATCGCTCGTTTCCGCCCGACGTCCGGCTTCTCGTTGACCACTGCCATGATGGCGCGCCGGGTCACCCTGGTCGCCTGTGCGCCCGACCAGGCTTCTGCCACAGAGGAACTGCTGCGCCAGGCTGGATGCCAAGTCGAACGCATCCCCGGACGAGACCTCGCTGAAATCCGACAAACGCTCGACCGTCTGGCTGAATCCGGTCAGCGTTCATTGATACACGCTTAGGACGCTTTTCCTCCATGTCCGACCCCCTCAACTTGCGCCCCATCGACAACTATGTCGTCCAGCTCGAAGTCTTTCAGGGGCCGATGGATCTGCTTCTTCATCTCATCGAAAAAGAAGAACTCCCTATCACCTCGGTGAGCCTGGCCGGCGTGACCGCACAATACCTGGATTACCTCGAACAACTGGAACAATTGCAACCAGATGGCATCGCCGAGTTTCTGGTGATGGCGGCGCGCCTCCTGTACATCAAATCGGTGGCGCTGTTGCCGCAGGTGGCGTTGGAAGAGGACGAGGAGGAAGACCCGGGCGAGGCCCTGGCGCGTCAGTTGCGGGAATACAAACGTTTCAAGGAAAAAGCCGGGTTCCTGCGGGAGTTGGAGGAGAGCGGCCGACGTTCGTACGTGCGCACAGCGCCTCCGCCCAAGCTAGAAACCCACCTTGACCCCGAAGGCCTGGACGCGGCGCTGCTCATGGAGGCGGTCTACGAGGTCTTGATGGAGTTGGAAGCCGCACCCCCGCCCATCCACGCCATCGAGCCGCTTAAAATCACCGTAGAGGAGCGAGTCGAACACCTGTGGGAGCGCTTGCGAACCGGCGAGACGATTCGCTTCCGCCAATACCTGCGCAAAGCTCGCTCCCGCACCGAGATCGTGGTCAGCTTCATGGCTGTGCTGGAGATGATCAAACAGAGCCTGGTGCAGGTGCAGCAATCAGAACTGTTCGGGGACATCGTGATTGAACGCATTCCTGACGCCAATCCGGGCGATGACCTGTTGTCCCCGCCGACTGATGCTGAACCAGAGCGCCAGTAATGCGCCCGCCGTATCCACCACGACATCCAACCACCAGCCATTGCGGCCGGGCACAAACAGCTGGTGGACTTCATCGAAAATAGCGTAGAGCACGGCAAACGCCAGGGCCAGCCAAGGCCGGCCAGTCGCCCGCCACCACAACATCCACAAAATGCCGTAGGCCAGCGCGTGCCCCCCCTTCTTGACCAGCAAGTCCAGAAAATCATCTGAGACTTTCGGCAGCGAGGGTTGGCTGGAAAACCAGAAAATGACGAGCATCCAGGCCAGAGCGGCCAGGAGCCAACGCGTGCGACGGGTCATAGGGACGCCTAGTGCCGGAAGTGCCTCATGCCGGTGAACACCATCGCCAACCCCAGGCGATCCACAGCGGCAATGACTTCGTCATCACGGATGGAGCCGCCAGGTTGGATGACAGCGGTGACGCCGAACTCCGCCGCCGCTTCGATGCCATCGGGAAAGGGGAAAAAGGCGTCGGAGGACATGACAGCGCCCTGCGCGTTCTCGCCCGCTTTGATGCCGGCGTATCGCACTGCATCCACCCGGCTCATCTGCCCCGCGCCCACGCCCACAGTGGCCCGGTTTTTGGCGAAGAGAATGGCGTTGGATTTCACCCACTTGGCCACGCGCCAGGCGAAAAGCAAATCCGCCATTTCCTGCTCGCCAGGCTGGCGTTTGGACACCACCTCGGTTTTGGCCACGTCCTGATCATCCAACGTTTGCACCAACAGACCGCCTTCGACCGTCATCAATTGCAGGGGAAATCTGGCCGCGCCGGTCGCTCTCATTACTCGTAGATTCTTTTTCTTGGCCAACCGTTCCAACGCTTCGGGCGTAAAATCCGGAGCCGCCAACACTTCGACGAAAAGTTTGCCAATAGCCTCGACCAGGGCCAAATCCACCGGCCGGTTCACAGTGATGACCGAGCCATAAGCGCTAACCGGATCAGAAGCCAGGGCTTTTTGGAAAGCGCCAACAAGGTCGTCGTCCGCAGCCAGGCCGCAGGGATTGGCGTGTTTGACAATGGCCACAGCGGGCGTCTCAAATTCGTTGACCGAGCCCCAGGCCCCATGCAAATCACCCAAATTGTTGTAGCTGAGCGCTTTGCCCTGGAGCTGCTCGAAAGCGGGTCGGGCGCCGCGCCAACGGTAAAAAGCCGCCTGCTGGTGGGGATTTTCACCGTAGCGCAAGGTCTGCACCCGCTCCGCCACCAGTTGCAACTGCGCCGGCGTGGGCGTGTCACCCTCCACCTGGCGGGTCAGATAACCACTGATGGCGGCATCGTAAGCGGCGGTGTGGCGAAAGGCCTTGAGCGCCAGACGACGCCGCTCATCCAGAGAAACGCCTCCCCCGGCCAGTTGTTCTGTCACCGAGCCGTAGTCGTTGGAGTCGACCACCACCGTCACTCGTTCGAAATTCTTGGCCGCCGCCCGCAACAACGTCACCCCGCCGATGTCGATCTGCTCGACCGCTTCAGCCACGGTCACCCCGGGCTCGGCGATGGTGCGCTCGAAGGGATAAAGATTGCAGACGACCAGATCGATGGGGGTCAGATCCTGCCGTTCGAGATCAGCCAGATGGTCGCTCGTCGGCCGGGCGAGGATGGGGCCATGAATGGCGGGATGCAAGGTCTTGACGCGACCGCCGAGGATCTCGGGATAACCGGTGAGATCCGACACAGCGGTGACCGGCAGACCGGCGTCAGCAAGCGCCCGCGCCGTGCCCCCACTGGCGATGAGTTCGACACCCAAGTCGTGGAGGCAGCGGGCGAAGTCAATCAAATTGGTTTTGTCAGAAAGAGAAAGCAGTGCGCGCATTGGGACAGGAACTGTGGAGTCAAGATTTCAGCCGGTACAACATCTCACCAGCATGCGGTGCGAGTAGGATACCCTCATCTTCTCGATCCGCCCAATCCGCAGGGTCGATGCTGGTGGGGTCGCGGTAACCCAGACCCACTTGCGCGCAACGCTCGGGGGGGATCTGGGTGGCCAACGTCACCTGGATGCGCGGCTTTTCGACGCCGTTTTCGTAGGTTCCGATGCCCCGCAGGTGGGTGGAATGGGCGAGCACGCCCCAGGGCTTGTCCTTGAACGCATCCCACTGCTTCACGAAATAATCGCGCACGTGGTAGCCGACTTCGTCCAGGACGCGGCCATGCGTGTAGGAGATCTCGGAGATGTGCGGGGCGTAGATGATGACTTCGCCGCCGTCCTCGATCACCGGTTCCATCTTGTACATGCCCTTGGCCGCCGTCCAGATGTCGTCGTACATCTCGGGCATGACCGACAGCACCTGCTTGTAGCGTTTGTCCACCCACTTGATGTGCACCTGAGCCGACAGATCGGCCGCCTCCGACCAGGCTTGTTCCGGCCGTCCGATGTAGAGTCCGGCCAGGTTATCTCCCACCACCACCGAGCAGAAGCAAAGCTTTGGCAGCTCGATGAACGAGGCCGCCCGGTCGATCACGGCCCGCACCGGCGTGTACTTGGCGCCGATGATCTCGTAGCTGGTGATGATAGCGCCCAGCCAATGCGTGAAATCGATGACTTCCGAGCCGGAGATGCCGGGAAAGAAGTATTTGTTGCCGCCGGAAAAACCCGCCACCTCGTGCGGGAACACGGGGCCGTTGATGATGATCTGGTCGTAAGCGAAGATGAGTTTGTTCAGCCGCACCGGCACATCCTGCGAGAACAGGTCGTTGCTGATTTCCTCGATTTCGCTGGTGGGGATGACGCCGAGCGTGGTGAATGTGTCTGGATCCGCCCACTCGTGGTTGAAAACCCGAACATTTTTGTATTTCCCGGCCATCTCCGCCGCGGTCACGCCCAAATGGCGGTGGATGTCGGCCTCCGACATGGGCTGGTGGGTTCCCAGGGCAATGAGATAATCGAGCGCGGCTACTTGCCCGCCCAGCAGTTCGTGAAACAGGCGGAAAAACATCGGCATGGGGCCGCTACGCGTGGCGTCGGGGATGATGATCAGCACCCGTTTGCCCGCCAGATCCACCTGTTCCAGCCCACGCTCCATCAAATTTTTAGCTTCCACTTCGGTGAGGAAGCGCTCGGTGTAACCCTGTCCGATAACCATCGTTGTCCTCCTAGACGCCACTGAAGGCTGAGAATCCGCCGTCGATGGGCACGACCACGCCTGTCACGAACGCAGAGGCGGGGGAGAGCAGCCACAGCACGGAGCCCAGTAGATCGTCCGGGGCGCCGAACCGGGCCATGGGCGTGTGGTCGATGATCGTCTGCCCGCGGGCGGTCAACTGGCCGCTGGCTTCGTCGATGAGCAAGAAACGGTTCTGGTCGGTGAGGAAGAAGCCGGGGGCGATGGCGTTGACGCGGATGTCGGGCGAGTATTCCTGGGCGATGTGCACGGCCAGCCACTGGGTGAAATTGCTGACCGCAGCTTTGGCGGCGGAGTAGGCGGGGATACGGGTGAGCGGGCGAAAGGCATTCATGGAAGAGACGTTGAGGATGACGCCCCGGCCCTGTTCCGCCATCTGTTTGCCAAAGACCTGGCTGGGCAGCAACGTACCGATGAAATTTAGGTCGAACACCCATTGGAAGGCGTCTTGCGGCAGGTCGAAGAAAGAAAGGTCGGGTGAGGTGGTGGCCTGCTTTTTGTTGCCGCCGGCGCCGTTGATCAGAATATCCACCTGTCCGAAGCGCGCCAGCGTGGCCGCCAGCCCCGCCTGCACACTGGCTTTATCGAGGACATCCATCTTGATGCCTGCCGCTTCCCCGCCAGCCTGCACGATGTCATCGGCCACGCGCTGGGCCGCCTCCTCGAAGATATCCAACACAGCGATTTTGGCGCCGGCCCGGGCCAGGCCCCGCGCCATCGCCCCGACCAGGACGCCGCCACCGCCCGTAGCCGCAATCACTTTGTCCTGGATGTCGAACAATTCCATTACATACTCATTTTTCATAATCTACTCCGGTGCGGAAAGAGATGGTTGAACAAACGTGTGTTCATGGAAAATCGTAATCGCCAAACGAATTGTTAGCGCTAACACTCGTGGCAAAGGCAATGATAGCACGGCTTGCCGCCATTGTCCACAAGCCCAAGTGAGCGGTGCGATCAAGCCAACACAAAAAGGCGTGAGTTGTCAGCTCACGCCTGGGAGATGTTATTTTTCGCTACGGTTGTTACCGGTTTCAGCGCCGCAGTTGCTTCAGGCGGGCGCGCTTGCCCACGCGATCTCGCAGAAAGTAAAGTTTGGAGCGACGCACTTTACTGTGTCGCATCACCTCGATCTTAACGACGCGAGGAGAATGCAGACGGAAGATGCGTTCCACACCAATGCCATGTGCACCGATTTTGCGTACCATGACGCTTGTGGCTGGCCCCTTCCCTTTGATGGCGATAATCGTGCCCTGGAAAATCTGCACGCGCTCGTTCTTCCCTTCGACAATGAGATTATGGACTTTGACGATGTCGCCGATACGGAGTTCGGGCGTGTCGGATTTCAGTTGCTGATCTTCGAGAGACTTGAGTAGGTACGACATGATGAAAGTAGTTTCCTTCTTTGTTTGCACAACGAAGGCGCCAGCGTGGGCGCCTCACATATTTCGGTTCATAATTGCGACCCAGCATTCTAACATAGCCCCGCCAGATGGCCAAATCGTTCACCGGGTGGAATTAGGCGTAGGGGCGTCCGGCCGGACGCCCCT
>DUEF01000354.1 GCA_011176555.1 Caldilineae bacterium | reverse complement strand
TTGCTTCCATCGCCAACGCCGTCTCCAGATCGGGGACTGTACGTCGTTTGCCTTGGTCGAGGAAGAAAAGGACGGCGTGTTCGTCATCGAGCCAGCGTGTCAGGTCGGGGGCCAGGGGATAGGGGGCCAGCGCTTCGTCGGAATAGACTGGCAACTGCTCCGGTTTGTAACCCAGCCCTCGCAGCGTCCTGGTGTCGGGAATACGTCTCAGCAGCCCCTCGTCCGTGAGTGCGTACATGGCTCGATCCTGGGTTATGATTGGCGTGTTCGTTGATGGCTCCATCAAGGGCGTGGGCGATGGCTCCCGGCGGGGAACAGTCGTGGGGTCTGGCGTGGCGGTGGATGCCGGGGTGGGGGAAGGCGATATCGGCTGCGGTGCGGGTTGGGTTCGGTCAAACCAGAACACCAGCCCGGCCAGCAGCGCAAAAACGCCAAGGATCAATACGCCGTATCTTGTTCGCATGGTGGGTAACCGGTCACGTCTGCATCACCGCAGCGGCTCATCCGGCCTCCGGCTTCCTTCTGGTTCCCCCCCTCTGCCCTCTGGTTCCGGCCATTCGTACATGACCGTAAAACCCAGATAATCCTCTTCTCGCTCGCAGTAAGGTTGTCCATCTAGCGTGTTCCAGGCGTGTCCAGCGATGCCGGTCGGCTCGTGGATTTGGCGGAAGCGTACGCCGAAAACAATGCTCAGTTCTAGGCCGGCGCGGCGCAGGAAGTGGTAGCGTAGTAGCGCCCGTCGCAAGCAGATGCCAAAGGGCGAGCGCCAGTCCAGTTGGGCGACGGCATCGATCAGGTTTCGGAGGGCATCGGGATTGACGGTTGCGAGATCTGGTTCCGGTGGGGTGAGCTCTGCCAGAAAGTCAGGCAAGGGAAGCGTTTCGAACCGAGCGGCAAGACTGTGACGCCGCTTGTTGATTTCGGGAATTAGCAGTCGCAAGGTGGGGTTCCTCTGAGCTGCGAGTAGCGTGCGCATTGCCTGGAGGTTGCGGGTAATGCGTCGAGCCGCTCCACGTAGTTTGGCGAGGAGTTTTGCGCAAAAAAGATGATTGTGAGACTGAGTTCGCATAGGCATTGACTACAATAAATCGATACCTCCCCTAAAAATCACCTTACGACCGTACCTCTGCCTTAACTCGTCCAGCGTTTCTTGCAGGCGCTGTTGGCTGTCATCATCGGTCGCGTGCCAGAGATTCAATTGTCGCCAACCACCCGTATCCAGCCCGCTCACGCCCACCCCGATCAATCTCAAAGCCTGGCCCGGGCGCCATTCCCGTTCGAACAATCGCCAAGCTGCTGCGAAAATCTCGTCATCTCGCTCGGTGGGGCGGGGCAGTGTCGTTTGACGGGTGATAGTGGTGAAATCGGGCCAACGCAATTTGAGCTTGACCGTGCTCCCGTGTAGCTCCTTGCGCCGAAGATTGCGCCCCACGCCTTCCGCTAACCGTCGCAACGTGCGTTCCAGTTCCCGTTCGTCCGCCACGTCATGGGTGAACGTCACTTCCTTGCTCACTGATTTCACGCCATGCTGCTCGGTTTCGACCGGGCGTTCGTCGATGCCCCGCGCCCGCCGGGCCAAATCCCGCCCGTGTTTGCCAAAATGGCGCGCCAAATCCGCTTCCGGCCAGCGGGCGATGTCGCCGATGGTCGTCATGCCCAGCGCGGCCAGGCGTTCCGCTGTTTTCGGGCCCACGCCCCACAGCGCTCGCGTTGGTAGTGGGGCCAAAAACGCCGCCTCCTGGCCCGGAGGAACCACCGTGATCGCATTCGGATAGTCACCGGTGCGATTTTGGCCCTTGCCCACGTCGTTGGCGATCTTGGCCACCAGTTTGTTGGTCGCCACGCCCAGCGAGCAGGGCAGTTTTAGTTCCTGGTTGATGGTCGCCTGCAGGCCGCGAGCGATGTCGGTGGGATCATCCGCCAGGTCGCTGACATCGATGAAAGCCTCGTCAATCGACAGAGGCTCCACCAGCGGACTCAGCGCCCGTAACTGCGCCATCACTTGCCGGGAGTATTGGCCGTAATCGCCATGCCGGTGGGACACAACCAGCAGGTCGGGGCAACGCCGCACGGCCTGGGCCATGGGCATGGCCGAGTGCACGCCAAACCGCCGGGCGGGATACGAGCAGGACGCCACCACGCCCCGCCCCTCGGGACTGCCCCCCACCGCGAACGGTTTGCCCTTCAGCGAGGGGTCCCTTAATTCCTCGACCGCACAGAAAAAGGCGTCGAGATCGAGGTGGAGGATTTTACGGGACATGGGGGCCTCCGTCATGTCGAGTGAAGCGAGACATCCCCTTGATGGTAGCGCGCGTGTCATGTCGAAACGAAGCGAGACATCCCCTTGCATAAAGCCACACACGTCATCCGGGGGATTAGTTCCCTCGTTTCACTCGGGACAGGCCTCGATTCACTCGTCGAAATGACGTGTGCAGGGCTAGCGCCTACTTCTTTCCACTGAGCCCGCCCACGATCCAGGCATCGACCATCTTCTTCTCTCGATCATCGAGCTTCAACTCCACGTCCTCGCAACGGGCGAGCACGCTATCCCGATAGATCTTCGCCAGGCCGATGGCCGTGTCGCGCTTGTTGAAACGATGGCCTTTGTAGATGATGCCTTTGAGCACAAAGGACACATTCGAGCGGGAAATCGACTCTCCTTCCTCGATGCAGCGGTCCCGCACCGACTTGGAGGTCTTTGTGAGATTGTAGGGATTGACCTTGAGGTCGGCGGCGATGGCCCGGAACAGCACAGCGTATTGGTGTGGCAGGAGATTCGGCGTGCCCGTGGCCTGGTAGACGATGCCGATCAGTGATTTGAGCTCGGGGGTGACATCGGTTTCCGGCTTGGCTAATTCCTGTGGCGGATCATGCCGTTTGGGATCGTAAAGGTAGCCGGGTGAAGGCGCTGTGACGATTTCGAAATCCAAATTCTCGGCGCTTTGCAGCAGGTCTTTGAACGTGCCGGCGCCGGCCCAGCGGGTTTCGATCACTTGGGGGCCGATGGAACTGGTGACATCGTGCGCTGCTTTCGCCATGAGAATCGGCTCATCTGATTTGGCCACCATGCGCCGCACCAGGCGGATGATGCGCTTGCGCAGTTTCTCTTCGGCCTCACTGGCTTCATCTTTCTCTTCGACTTCCACGTCCGGTTCCTGCTGTTTCTTGGGGCGTTTGCGACGGGTCGGCACGCGTACGGTGACGCGCCAGGGATCACCTTCGGTGATGCGTAGCTCCGGGTTGCGCTTGGTCAGTTCAGCCGTCAGCGCCCGCAGCGAGTAGAAGCCCAGCCAATGACTGTCTCGCCGGAATTGGGGATACGTCAGGTAGAGTTTGGGCAGATCTGTGGCCAAAATCTCGCCATTGGCGCTGGCTTCGGTGTACAAATCGGACGCCATCGCTTCCAGGAGCTCCTCGGTGGCCGGTGTGAGCGGCTCGCGCCGGCGAGGATGCGCGTCATCCTTCCCCGCGTCCGCCGACATGCCCAGGGCGTATTCGATAAAGACATCCTCGGGGATGACCAGATCGCAGGCCGCTTTGTAGGCTTCGGAAGCAGGCCCGGCCGCCAGGATCACGGTACGGCGGTCGTGAGAGCGCAGACGCAGGAGCACGGGCGTGAAATCGGCGTCGCCGGAAAGGATGATGAATTCGTCGAAATGGGTGTCATGCTCCAACGTGTCGAGGATGTCCATCACCATGTAGATGTCGGCGCTGTTCTTGCCCGCCGCGGTGAGCGAGGGACAATCGATGACATTGAAGGCGGCGCGGGTGTAGCTCGGCCGGGCGCGGTGAAAATCTCGGGGATTGAGATAGCAGCGGCGGACGAGGATGTCGCGCGGTTGCGGGGTTTCTTCTCCATGTTCGTCGGCATCGCCGCGGGGCATGCCCTGTTCCATCCAGGCCAGCCATTGCGAAGGATCCATGGCGAAATGTTCGGCGGCAACTTCATCGAGTTGCTTCAGGCCGATGTAGATATTGTCGAAATCGACAAAAAGTGCACTTTTTATGTGATTGTTAGGTTCATTCATGTTGTTGGTTATCGTGTTTTCGGGTAATGATTCAATGATTGAAGATTGAGTAATGGTTCAGGTTTGACGGCTGAATCGGTAAACCGGGAGACCAGTACACCCGTAGACCCGGTCGGCAACCCCCGGGTTTACCGGTTTCCTGGTTTCCTGGTTTACCGGTTTCCCAATCGTTCATTCGTGTCGTTTAACGCCGAGGCTTAGCTCGACGCCGGCGATTTTGTGCGTTTCCACGTGCGCATCGGCGGGCGGAGTCTCAGCCAGCAGGCTGACGGTGAGCGTCTCCAGGCGGATGTAGTCGCGCCAGGCGTCGATCACCTGCGCCAACTCGGCGTCCGGGGTCGCGTACCAGGTGGTGATGTGGTCATCGATGTTGAAATCGGCGTTTTTGCGCATGTTCTGGATGCGCCGCACGACTTCGCGCGCTTTGCCTTCGGCAATGAGTTCGGGCCTCAGCTCGGTGTCGATGCCCACGGTGAGCACCTTGTCGGCCGCCACCGCCAGGCCCTCGGCCGGTTGCGTTTGCACCACGATTTCCTCGGGCAGTAGTGCTAACATCCGACCGTCGATCTCTAGCTCGACCGGCTGTCCGGCGTTCACCTTGGCGACGACTTGCTCGGGCGGCAGCGCGGCCAGGGCTGCACGCGCTTTGGGGAAATCTCGGCCCAGTTTGGGGCCCAGCAGGCGGTTGTTGGGCAACACCCGGTACGTCACCAGCGCTTCCGGGTCGGCCACGAATTCAATCGCCTTCACATTGAGTTCGTCGGCCACGATCTCCATGATCTCGGCCGTGAGCTCCTGGCGGCCTGTTTGCACATGCACCAGGACTTTGGCCAGCGGCTGCCTCACTCGCAAATTGGCGCTGCTGCGAGCGCTGAGCCCCAGGCTGGTGATGCGGCGGGCCAGGGCCATCTGGTCGAGCAAAACGTCGTCGATAGCTTCCCGGTCGGAGACAGGCCAGTCGGTGTGGTGCACGCTTTCGTGGGCGTCGGGCTGCACCGACCGCACCAGGTTTTGGAACATCACTTCGGTGACAAAGGGCAGGATGGGGGCGAGGGCGCGGGTGAATTTGACCAGCACGTGGTAGAGCGTGGCGTAAGCGGCTTCTTTGTCAGCGTCTCGTTCGCCTTTCCAGAAACGGCGACGGCTGCGGCGCACGTACCAGTTGGTCAGGTCTTCGAGCAGGCCGGCAAAAGCGCCGGTGGCGAGGAAGGCGTCAGAGTCGGTCAGGGCCTTGCCAACGCGGGCGACGACATCGTTGGTTCGGGCCAGCACCCAGCGGTCGAGGGAGTTGTCAGAGCTCGGGGTTGGTCCTTCTGGCTGTGCCGGATCGAACGTCCACCGCCCGGCGGGCTCCCAACCATCGAGTTTGGCGTAAGTCACGAAGAAATTGTACACGTTCCAGAGGGGGATAAGCACGGCGCGGCGGGCTTCATCCGCGCGGTGGAATCCGAAGAGCAGGTTGTTCTCCGGCTTGTGGGCCGAGTACAGCCAGCGCATGGTGTCGACGCCCATCTTGTCGGCCGCTTCGTTGAACTCGATGGCGTTCCCCCAGCTTTTGTGCATCTCCCGACCATCCTCGGCCAGGAGCGAGGCATAGCCGAAGTTTTCCCGAAAGGAGGGGCTGTTGTCCATCACTGTGCCCATCGTCAACATGCTGTAGAACCAATTGCGGAATTGACCGGGGAAAGACTCGGAAATCCAGTCAGCGGGATACCATTTGCGCCAGTAATCGGGGTTTTTGCGATACTGCAAGGTGCTGAAAGGCACGATCCCCGCGTCCAACCAGGGGTTGCCGACATCCTCGATGCGGTGCATCATGCCGCCGCACTGGTCGCATTGCAGCTTGATGGCGTCGATGTGTGGCCGGTGCGGGGTGTGGCCGTCGAACTCTTCCCAACCGGCGATGGCTCGTTCCTGCAATTCGTGTTCATCTCCGACCACGTGGTGATGCCCGCAGTCCTCGCACACCCAGAAGGGCAGGGCCAGGCCCCAGTAGCGCTTTTTGGAGATCATCCAATCGTGCATGTTGCGCAGCCAATCCAGCTCTCGCTTGTGCCCGAATTCAGGAATCCAGCGGATCTGGTCGACGACATCCATGATCTGATAGCGCAGGCTGGCTTCCTTCTCCTCGGCGGTCACTTCCGCGCGGGGCTTGTCATAAAGTTCGCCCATGCTGATGAACCACTCATCCACCAGGCGGAAAACCAACTCCGTGCCGCAACGCCAGCAGGTGGGGTAGCGGTGGCTGTATTCTTCGACCTGGTAGAGGATGCCTTTACGCTCCAGATCGGCGAAGATAGCATCGGCGATGCCCGACACATGCCGGCCGGAAAGCCAACCAAAGCCCTCGACGAAATTACTGTCGTCATCCAGGGGCGCGACGACCGGGAAGTTGTGCTGCTGGCCCAGATCAAAGTCCTCGGCGCCACAGCCCGGGGCGATGTGGACGATGCCCGTGCCCTCACTCTCGCCCACGCCATCCCAGTGGATGATTTGGTGGGTCTGGGCCGCGCTCATGCCGTTGCCCAGGTCGAGTTGGGTGAGCAGGTGGTGGCCGCCCGGCTTTTGTGCGGCTTCGAAATCATCGAAGGGGCCGTCGTACGTCCAGCCGATCATGTCTCTGCCTTTCAACTCGCCCAGCACTTCGTACTCGCCCCGGAGCATGTGCAGCGTGCCTTTGGAGAGATAGAGAACATGGTCTCCGTTGCGTACCTTGACATAATCCAGTTCTTCGCCCACTGCGGCCACCACATTGCTGGTCAGCGTCCAGGGCGTCGTGGTCCAGACCAGCAGCGATTCGCCCGGTTTATCGCGCAGGGGGAAGCGCAGGGTGACGCTGCGATGGGTGATCTCGCGGTAGCCGTCGGTGACGATCTCGTGTTGGCTGATGGCGGTGGCGCAGCGCGGGCACCAGGGCATGACATCGGCGCCCTGGTACAGCCAGCCCTTCTCCCAGCATTTCTTGAGGAAGGTCCAGATCATGTAATTGTTTTCGTTGGCGAAGGTGTAGTAGCTGCCGCCCAATTCGGGCATACCCAGGCGGCCGACGATCATTTCCACCGAGTCGGTGACCGGGCCTTCAGGGCCTTCGACGGTGATGATCTGGCCGGGATCATCCAACAGCATTTCCGCCAACCAGCGAAGCTGATCGGTGTCGTTCCAGTCCATCCAGTAGCCCAGGCGGATGGATTGCTCGGTCTGTACGGCCGAGTATCTGAGCACGCGCGCCTTGCAGCGCCGCACGAACGCTTCCAACCCGTATTCCTCGATATCGGTTTTCGACTTGAACCCGAACTCTTTTTCCACCTCCACCTCGACCCAGAGGCCCTGGCAATCGAAGCCGTTTTGGTAGCGGAGTTCCCGGCCGCGCATGGCCCAGTAGCGGTTGTAGATGTCTTTGTAGGTGCGGCCCCAGCCGTGGTGCACGCCCATGGGGTTGTTGGCGGTGATGGGGCCATCGATGAAGGACCAGGTGGGTGAGCCTTTGCGCAATTGGCGCAGCTTATCGAAGGCGTTCGATTCTTTCCAGAAATCGAGCACCTGATGTTCTTGTTTTATAAAATCGACATTTGAGGGTACGTCTTTGAAGGGCATGGTGTTTCTCCGATGAATCTTTATCGTATCATTGATGCTTGCTGTCAAACAAAAGATGGAGGGGTATAATGGTGTTCTTGTTGGTTATTTGTTGCCAACCTGGAGTGTTAGCGATGAGTGTCATTACAACGACGGCGATCTACGAAAACGGGGTATTGCGTCTGCTGGAGCCGCTCGATTTCCCGGCCAGGCAACGCGCCCGCATTACAATCGAACCGATTGCTGGGGAGGAAGCAGAAGAGGAAATAGATCCGCCATTCTGGTTCCCGGACGAGAACCCGCCTCCGCAGAATCTGAACGACCTGGTGCGGGAAACCCCGCCGGAGTACTTTGTGGAGGGGTATTCTGATGCCGGAATACCGACGCGGGCGGAATTCGAGGAGGCGCTACGTTCGTATGAAACCGCACACGATATGTCATCGTCGGATTTCTACGAGAAATGGCAACAAGGCGTAATGCCCGATGAAATAGAGTTCATCATGTGGGCTGCGCTTTACGAAATCAGTCTGGACGAACCATTATTTATCGATGAGGTTCCTCTTGAAGAAATCGTCGGAACACAAGGTGTATAAGGTGAATGAAGCACTTCTCTGATTATGCAAGTTGGCTGCTCGGCGTTATCGACAAATCTGGAATCGTACGTGATAGATCGTCAGTAGTCAGGGTGCAGAAAGGTCGCAGGCGTGGATTGATTATGGCTCCTGCCGAAAGCGGCTTTGCCAAACCCGGCGCTCCTGCGATGGGTCTGATATTCCTGGATGGAGCGTTTCTGAGATTTCAGGAATATGTGGTGATGAAACGAGATAACTCGATCTCGAGATTGCACTATTCCTACCATTAGCAACGTCTTGACGGCTACTATTTCCGCTTCGATAAGTTGGAACAGCCATTTATGGACTCGGTCAAGCGTATCGTCGAACCACAGCGCCACTTGCATGTCGCGCAGTCAGCGCCACGCTTTCCGACGCATGCGACAAACCTAGCGGAAGTGCTGGACGTGATCCAGTGGAATTTTTACTCAACCTCGATGTAAATGCGCTTGTTGATGGCTCCTTTCGATTTGTAATTGACGACTTCGATGCGCCCGACCTCCGCGGTGTTCCGCACGTGGGTTCCGCCATCGGCCTGCAGGTCTAGCCCGACCAGTTCGACCGTGCGCACTTCCTGGATGGCCGGGGGCAGGAGATTGATCTTGGTACGAATCAGGTCGGGGATGGCGAACGCCTCCTCACGGGGCAAAATGGCGACTCGCACATCGCGGGCAGCGGCGACTTCAGCATTGCACTTGGCCTCGATTTCGGCCACCAGTTCCTTGCGTAGGTTGGCGAACTCGAAATCCATGCGCCCCTTGCCGGGTTCCATGGCGCCGCCGGTCACTTGGGCGCCGTAGTCGCGCCAGACCACGCCACAGAGGATGTGCAGGGCGGTGTGAGTGCGCATGAGCGCGTAACGGCGCTGCCAGTCAATCGCACCGTGTAGCGTCTCGCCCACGGCGGGCAGACCCTCGCCGTCGAGCCAGTGCCACACGGTTCCGCCTTCCTTTTTCACTTTGACGACTTCCCAGCGCCCGAGTTGGCCTCGATCGTGGGGCTGACCCCCGCCGCCGGGATAAAATGCCGTGCGGTCGAGAACCACGCGCTGCTGGTCGGGATCAGCAGCCACGACGGTGGCGTCGAATTCTCGGAGATAGGAATCGGTTTGGAAGAGTAGGGTTGTCATGGGAGGAGTCAAAAAATGGAGTCGAGTGAAGTGTGACTGGATATTGGATACTTGGGGTATTAGGTATTGGGTGAACGAATATCGAATAACCAATATCCAATAAAAAACGCCCTCATCCCGTCAGGGACGAAAGCGCATTGTTGCATAGGACTTCCGCGGTGCCACCCTGTTTCGGCGCAAATCGTACGCGCCGCTCTCGCTGAGAGACGAACATCTCTCCGTGGTTGCTAACGGGCCACGAACCCGGCCAGACTTAGTCATCGGAGGTCGGATGTCAGAGAACAGAGGTCGGGGCCAGTTCTGATCTCCGACTTCCGTCTTCCGACCTCGGACTTTCGGTCGGCGGCTCCGGAGTGATTTTCGACGGGGTCCTGGCGTCCGGCTTACACCTTTCCCGGACTCGCTGGGCCTGGCGCGGCCCGTCTACTCGTCTCCATCGATGCCTTTACGGTGGGTATGGGACTTTTGTTACGTTGTGAAGTCTAACACCAGGGGCTTGCGCTGTCAAATCGGCCCGTTATCTCGTCACGAGCGGCGTTTGCGACAAGCGCGCCATCTGTTTATACTAACGCGCTATGCGTCGCCCCACCATGCGTTTTTCTCCTCCGCTATTTTGCGTGCTCCTTCTGTTTACGGTCGTTTTGCTCCTGGCATCCTGCGCGTCGTCAGAACCGGCCGCCTCGCCCACCCGCGCGACCGCGGTCGCGCCTCCAGGCATCGTCGCTTACATTGGCGATTCACCGGTGACGGAAGCGCAGTGGGAGCAGGCCCGGGCCTATGCCGAAGCTACGCTTCTGTTGCTGGGTGAGCCGGGCGCTGCGCTGGACGAAGCCGCGGTGCTGGAGAGTTTCGTCGAAGACCTTTTCATTGCCCGTGAGGCCGGTGAAGTTGGCTACCAAGTCAGCGCAGCGACCGTCAGCGAGGAGGAAAATCGCATCTTGACTGTGGCCGGCCGTTCTCAAGCAGATCTGACCGAGATATTGAGGGAGGTCGGGCTCACGCACAATGGTTGGCGCAGTGAGTTGCGACGGACAGTACTCGCCGCCAATTACCTGGAGGAAGTCGTCTTGGCTGATACGCCCCCCGGCCAACGTCCTCAGCAGCGCGTCGATTGGCTGGCCGAACGCAAAAAAGCGCTGGGTGTGCAACTCATCCCCGACTTCGAGCCTCTGGAAGGCCTCAGCATAGGGGATTTGGCCCCTGATTTCGAGGTGCAAACGCTGGCTGGCGAGACGCTCAAGCTCAGCGATCTGCGGGGCCAGCCCGTGATTCTCAACTTCTGGGCCACATGGTGCTATCCATGCCGCCAAGAAATGCCGCTTTTCACCGAAACCTATGAGCAAAATCATGCCGAAGGACTGGTTATTTTTGCCATCAATGTCGGCGAGAGCCAAGCCGCTGCACAGGATTTCGTCGATGATTTTGGCATCCAGTTCCCGGTGGGGTTGTATGGCGACCAGTCCGTGACGCGGGCTTATCGTATTTTTGGCATGCCGACCACGTTCTTCATAAATCGCCAAGGTGTGATAGACTACGTGGTCGCTGGCGCCATCCGGGAGTCTGACCTAGATCGTTTGGTGGATGCACTTTTGGAAGATGGCGCTGATGCACCCTGATGAAATTTGTTTCCCTATGCGCGGGCGATGCCCCGCGACAATCTCCAACCTATTCAAATTGATGAGGCAATATATGAAGAAATCACCCGTTGTTCTACTTGCGTTGTTGCTTGTGGCCCTGTTCCTGGCCGGATGCAACAGCGTCCCCTCTCCGCCAACAATCGTTCCCGGCGATCAGGCTGCCGTCGAACTCGTAGCCAGTCCCGGCGAAACTGTTGAACCCGCGCCCCAACCTGCGCCAACAGATGTTCCAGCGCC
>DUEF01000353.1 GCA_011176555.1 Caldilineae bacterium | reverse complement strand
GGCCGCAATCCAACGCTGGCGACAACAGCAACTCACCGCCACAGATCGCCTGCTGGCGCTCAGCCTGTTGGCCGTCCTCTTCATCCTGACACAGGTGTGGACGCCGATGCTCGGCCAGGCCTGGCAGCCCCAGGGCCGTTACCTCTTTTCCGCTCTCCTGCCCATCTCTGTTATCCTGTACCTGGGCTGGGAATTCGCCCTACCCGCTCGCTGGCGTCCCTACCTGAATCCCGCGCTGCTTCTGGGCCTGGTTGGACTCAACTTCTTGTCCTGGCTTGTCGTAACGTGAAGAAATGCGTGTTACGTGGTGCGTTTTGCGTGACGCCAACCCAACGGAACACGCAATACGCAACACGAGTCCCAAGATAACCCCACGAGATCCAGAAGAGCCAACGCCATCAAAAAACCATGCAAAACCGACCTCCGACCCCCGACTTCCGATCTCCGACTTCCCGCCTTTTGATCATCGGCCTCGACGGCGGCACATGGGCCGCGCTCGGCCCCCTGTGCGAATACGGCGAAATGCCCAATCTGGCGCGTTTGCGCAGCCAGGGAGCCTGGGCCGATCTGCTGTCCACGCAACCGCCCTTCACGGCCCCGGCCTGGTCCTCGATCGTCACCGGCGTCAACCCCGGCAAACATGGCGTGCTCGACTTCCTGCACAAACCGCAGGACCCCGCCCGCTCCCTGCGCAACGAGGGAACGCCCGTCAACAGCACCCACATCCAGGCCCCGACCGTTTGGGCTTACCTGAATGCGGCGCAGCGCCAGGTGGGCGTTATGAACTTTCCGCTCAGCTACCCGCTGCGGCCGGTCGATGATTTCGCCATCAGCGGCATGCTCACGCCCCCCAACGCCAGCGACTGGACCCATCCCCCCGAATTGGCGGCGGAGTTGGACGAGTATGTGGTGGAATTGAATTACGGGCGGCCGGGCAAAGAACTGCGGCGGGAAGATCTGCCTTTGCCCGCGCAGATGCTGGGCGATGTCAGCAAAATGACCGAAAGGCGGGGCTTCAACGCCCTGAAATTGATGCAAAGTCGCCCGTGGGACGTTTTCGCCGTGGTCTTCACCGGCACGGATCGCATTTACCATCATTTTTGGCATTATCTGCAACCTGCCGATGAAGAAGAAGCGCGCAAGTTGAATTTCGCGCTGGCGGAGCAGTTGCAACGCTATTTCCGGCTGCTGGACAGCATCATCGGCAGCCTGGTGCGCTCGGCCGGCAGCGACGCCAACACCCTGATGATTTCCGATCACGGTTTCGGCCCCGGCGCCCGCAATTGGGTGCATCTCAACAACTGGCTGCTGGAATTGGACATGCTGGTGCTGAAGACGGTGTCCAGCGGCGGTTGGATGCAGCGCATCAAGCGCAGCGCTCCCTGGCTGAGCGACATCGCCAAACGCATCCTGCCCCAAGAGGCGCGCCAATCGTTGCAGCGCTTCGGCAGCCTGGCCGACGCCACCGACTGGCCGCACACCCTGGCCTGGGTCGAACCCCTGTACAGCAACGTCGCCGGCATCTACTTAAATCGCTCTGATCGCTATCCCGGCGGCCCGGTCAAACCCGCTGCTGCCGACCATCTTTGCGAAGCAATCATCGATCAAGCGCCCTATTTGCGCGTGCCCGGCACGAAACAAGCCCTGATTCGCGACATCCAAAAGAGTCACGACCTTTATCATGGCCCGCACGTCGACAAATTCCCAGACCTGATCGTCACCCTCGACCCCGATCATGCCGTTGTCTCCACACTGGGCCCCACCTTGATCACGCCCGTTCCGCAACTGCTGCGCACCGGCGATCACCGTCCCGAGGGCATCTTCCTGGCCCACGGCCCCGACATCCAGCCCGGCCATCTATCTGAGCCCGCCAGCCTGCTCGATGTCGCTCCGACCATCCTGCACCTCGCCGGCGCTGGGATTCCCCCCAGCATGGATGGTCGCGTGATCACCGAAGCGATACGTCCCGGCCATCTGTCCCTGCACCCGCCCCGCCGCGGCCGCGACCTGCCGCCGCCGCCACCGCCCGGGGCCCTCACCGATGAAGACTCCGACGCCGTCGCCAGCCGTTTGCGGGGGTTGGGGTATTTGGATTGAGGGTAGGGGCGGCGCATTCCTTCCACCGATCCTCACGTCGGGGGATGGTGGATCGGATGAACCGATCCTCTTGAAGGGGGGCGTTCGGGGAATGCGTCACCCCTGCGTTATCCGTTTTTCGCCTTTAGCGCCGCCCACACCTTTTCGCTGGTGATCGGCATGGCGTCGATCTCGATGCCGAGGGCGTTGCGCACGGCGTTGGCGATGGCCGGCGCAGTGGGGACCATGGGATGTTCGCCGACGCCGCGAGCGCCGAACGGCCCGTCATCCTGCGGAACCTCCACGATGATGTTGACCATCTCGGGCGGCGCGTCCACCGCGGTGGCGATGCGATAATCGGTGAAGTTGGGATTCTTGGGCTGGCCTTCCTCCAGAACAAGGCGTTCCAGCAGCGCCGTGCTCAGGCCTTGCACGGCCCCGCCTTCCATCTGCGTCCGCACCAGGTCGGGATTGATGGCTTTGCCTACATCGAAAGCGGAGACGATTTTCAGCACCTTCACGTGGCCTGTCTCCTCATCCACCTCCACCTCGACAGCCTGGGCGCCGGTGGTGAAATGGACGACCGCGCGCGGCCCCTGACCCGTTTCCGCATCCAGCGGCGTCACGTAATCGGGCATGAAGCGACCCTTGCCCACCACCGGCCCGCCGATCCAGGTGCCGTCCGGCTTCTGCATGCCATAGACCACGATATTCTTGACCGGAATCGATTCCTCGCTGGCGAAACTGACGACGTGGCCATCGATGATGTCCAGATCCTCCGGGTTCTCGTCCCAGACTTCGGCCACCATGTCGATGATCTGTTCTTTGGCCTCGGTGGCGGCGCGCAAGACAGCGTTGCCCATGCTCCAGGTGATGCGGCTGGCCACGGTTTGCCATTCGTAGGGCGAATAGTCCGTGTCGACCGTGTTGACGCGCACATCCTCGAAGGGGATGCCCAGGCCTTCGGCGGCGATTTGCGAAGCAACCGTGAGCGCGCCCTGGCCGATATCCACGCCACCCACGTTGACCAGACAGGTGCCATCTTCGTTGAAGCGAATGGTGGCGGAGGAGCCGGGATTGGGCGGCATGGCGGGCGCTTTCCACATGGCGGCGATGCCCTTGCCCCGGCGCTTGTGGGGGGCAGAGGGTTTGCTCGCTTTGCCCCAATCCAGGGCCTCAGCGGCCTGGGCGATGCACTGGCTAAGGCCGGTGGGGTGCATGATCATGCCGGTGACGGTTTCCTGGCCGTCCTTGAGGCAGTTCAGCAGGCGCACGTCCACCGGGTCCAGGCCCAGTTGCGTGGCCATGCGGTCGATGTGCTGCTCGGTGGCCCAGTGGATCTCGGGCATGCCAAAGCCGCGCATGGCCCCGCCGATGGGGTGGTTGGTGTAGACGCAGTAGGAGTCAGCATGAACGTTCGGGACGAAGTAGGGGCCGGTCGAGCTATAACCGGCCGCGCGGGTGATGTTGACGCCGTATTCGGTGTAGGCGCCGGCATCCCAGTAATAGGTGTTCTGCATGGCGGTGATGCGGCCATCCTGGGTCATGCCCATCTTGATGTGTGCGGTCAGGCCCTGGCGCACGAATGTCGTGTAAAACTCCTCTTCTCGCGTCATCACCAACTTGACCGGACGACCTTTCGCCAGCATGGCCATGATCACGCAAGCGCCCTCCATGCTCACCCCGGCTTTGCTGCCGAAACCGCCACCCACGTAAGGGGTGATCACCCGCAGTTTGCTGTGGCTGATGCCCAGGCTCTTGGCGATGAGATTGCGCTGGGCGAAGGGCGATTGGCTGCTGCTCCACAGCGTGATCTTGCCGTTGCCGTCCATCTGGGCCACGGTGGCGTGGGTTTCCAGAGGGACGTGCTGCACTTGTGGAACCTTGTAAGCGTGTTCGTAGATGATGTCGGCTTCTTCCCAACCCGCTTCCATATCGCCCTTGCGCACCTTGAACCAATTGCTGATGTTGGTGCCTTCCTGGCGGAAGATGAAGGGCGCGCACTCGTAATCCATCAGGTCGGGGTGCACCAGCGGCGCTTCGGGCGAGGCTCCAAATTCCGGATCGAACACGCCGGGCAGGGGTTCGTACTCGACCTCGATCAGTTCGACCGCCCTTTCTGCCAGCTCCCGAGTTTCCGCGGCGACCCCGGCCACCGCTTCGCCCACAAAACGCACCCGATCCACGGCGAACGTGGGGCGGTCGGAAAGATAGAGACCGGTCAGGCCGGGAAAATCCTGTCCTGTGACGACCACGCGCACGCCAGGCAGGGCCTCGGCCTTGCTGGTGTCGATGCGTTTGATCAGGCCATGCGGGATGGGACTGCGCTTGAGCTTGCCAAAGAGCAAGTTGGGGCCGAACTGCATGTCGTCCACATACTGCGCCGAGCCCGTGACTTTGGCCTTGCTTTCGATTCGCTGGAATGATTTGCCTACAACGCTAAGTTGTTTTGTTGTCACGATTTTCTCCTCACAAAGTCATGTCAGTACGTTGGAGCCGAGCCGCCTCGCGTACAGCGTCGACAATACGCGTATAGCCCGTGCAGCGGCACAAGTTCCCCACCAGACCTTCACGGATTTCCTGTTCGGTAGGGTTGGGGTTTCGCTCCAGTAAGGCGAAGGAAGCCATCACGATGCCTGGCGTGCAGTAGCCACACTGCGTTCCGCCCAAATCGATCATGGTTTGCTGGATGGGAGCCAACTGTCCATTGATGGTCAAACCTTCTGCTGTGACGATTTCGTGTCCATCGGCCTCTGCACCCAGCACCAGGCAGGAATTGACCGGTTTTCCATCGAAAAGCACGGTGCAGGCCCCGCATTCGCCTTCCGAACAGCCATTCTTGACGCTGGTGAGCACCAGTTGCTCCCGCAGAATGGTCAGCAGGGTGTGATGCGACTCCACAGTGAGGTTGTACAGTTCACCATTGACGGTGAGATTGATGTCATGTTTCATTGAGATCTCCAATCACTATTTGATATTGGATATTCGCTATTGGGTATTGTTTGGCGTCAAGAATACCAAATAGCGAAATACCCAATATCCATCATAGCGCATTATTTTTAATCTTTAGTCCTTAATCTTCAATAATTTAGCTCCGCCAAAACGTGCTCGACACCGCGGCGGGTGTAGACGCGCACCATGTCGGTGCGGTAAGCGGCGCTGGCGCGGATGTCATCGATGGGGCGGGCTGTGTCCGCGGCGGCCCGGGCGGCGGCCTCGATCCCGGCCGGTGATGTGTCTCCGGCCAACAGCTTTTCAGCCTGTGGGGCGCGAATGGGCGTCGGAGCCACAGAGCCCAGGACGATGCGCCAGGATGCGCCCGACGCGGCGTTCTCATCCGGCCAGCCCAACACGGCCACGTTCATCACCGAGATGTCGCCGACCGTGGTGCGGCCCAGTTTCAAGAATCGGCCTACCGCACCATCTGGTGGTGGCGGGATCTCAATAGCTGTGAGCAACTCGCCGCGCTCAAGCGCAGTCTGGCCCACACCCTGGAAAAAGTCCTCGACTGTGACGCGGCGCTCTCCCTGCGGGCCGTGGATGATCGCCTCGGCTCCGTAGCAGATGAGAGCCGGGGCGCTGTCGGCCGCGGGGGAGGCGTTGCAGATGTTGCCGCCGATCGTGGCGCGATTGCGCAGTTGATAGGATGCAACCGACTGGCAAGCCTCCGCTAACAACGGATAACGGCTTTCCACGTCGCGATGGATGACCACCTCGTTCATAGTGACGGCGGCTCCGATGCGCAACCAATCGTTGTCGAGCGCGTTGATGGCGCGAAAACCGGGCAGATTTTTGATGTCCACCATCTTGGCCGGGTGCAGGAAACCGCGTTCGATGCGGATCAGCAGGTCGGTGGCGCCGGCAAAAGGTCGGGCGTCGCCATTGTGCTCGGCCAACAGAGCGCTGGCCTCCTCAAGCGTCTTTGCTTTTACATAATCGAATGCCTGCAATGGACTTCACCTCCTTTGGTGAAAACGGCTTCTACCAAATCTTCGGATTGGTAAAAAATAGCATACTCTGTTCAATTGCCATGCGCAAATTTTGCGGGCAATCGTACTTCCGTGGTGGCGTTTTGTCAATCTTTCACCGTGGTTCCAAGTGACTTTGCACACGCACGAACCATGAGTTTACGAGTCGGCTCGCCGCCGCATTTGCGTAAAGTTGTCAAAAAGAAGGGGAGTCTGTAGCAACCCTGCGATGGTTTCGATGGCCGTCGTCAAATTAGGGCCGAGATAATGGCCGGGGATGCGTTCCCGGATTTGAGGGTGTTGCGCGAACACGCTGCCACTGAAAGCCACAGCCTTGTCACGCTCCGCAAACGCCCGGGCCGCTTCCAGCAAGGTGGCGGCTGTGCTCAATTGCTGAGCGCTAAAGATCGTGAGCCTGGGGTTGATCAGAGACATGGCCTCGATAAGTTGTTCGGTGGGAACATCAGCGCCCAGGTAGGTGACAGGCAGGCCGCGGCGACGCAACAGAAGGGTAAGGAGCAACGGCGTAAAGGTGTGCTGCTCATGGGATGGACAGGCGACGAGGATGTTTTCGCTGCGGGTGGGCGGTGCGGCGGCAGCGATCAGGCAGTGGACGCGGCGTAAAGCCAGGGCCAAGGCGTAACGCGCCTGCGGCGCGCTGCCGTCACCCTGATGCCACAGCTCGTCGATTTGCGCCAGCCCCGCCTGTAGGACGCGCGCGCAGATTATTTCGACAGGGAACAGGGCAAAGGCTTGGGTCAGAACCTGTTCAGCGCTGCTTTCGTCGAACTGCAAACACGCCGCGACCCAAGCGTCACGCAAATCGTCCAGTTGATTGGCTGCCCCCAAGTGGATCACCGGCTGAACGTCTTGCTTGGACGCAAGCATTTCCGCAACCGGATCCTGTCCCTGGTCTTGCAAGTGGCCGAGTAATTGCACGGCCTTACTGATGCGCATGCCTTCCTGCTGTCTAGTCAATAACCACTGCACCGTGGCGATATCCTTTTTCGAATACTGTCGATGTCCGCCCGCGGTGCGGGACGGGTTGGGAACGCCAAAACGCCGCTCCCAGGCGCGCAGCGTGTCCGCCTTGAGACCAGTCTCGCGCAGGATGACGCTCATGTTATACAAAGGGGTGCTATCCAGTTCTGCCATGCTCTATAAGATCGGGGGAGTCGGAGGAAGAATCGATTATCGCGGATCATTATAGCCGCCCCGTCTGGTTTGTCAAGCTTTTTGCGAAATAAGATGTGCAAAATATTGATGACAATCGAGCAACAGCACCACATTTCGCCAAGTGTGACCGCCACGCGTTGCATTGCCTTCCGCCAAACGCTATAATGCACCTGGCGCGGCTTTCGCGCACGGAGGATTGGTTATGCACCGCTTGCGTCGATATTCCCTTACAACTTGGCTGATTCCGGGCCTGCATATTAAGCGTTGGCTAATTGTTTTGATGGTGGGGATTACTTTGACCGGGTTGGGAATAGCCTATTTGCTGAGGGCGGTTTACCTGGAGGGCGTCTATCCACCGGCTGTTTATTGGCTTACGCTTCAATTTCTCCCGCGCTGGCTGCGGGCGATCCTCTTTGGCGTGACAGGCGTGGGATTGACAATCTGGGGATTCTACAAACTCAATCGCTCTCTCATGTCGCCTTTTGTCAATCCGGAAGAGGATGTGGCGGGACAGCTCTACCATCATCATCGCCGTGGACGCGGTCCAAAAATCGTTTGCATCGGCGGTGGGACGGGCATGCCCTCGGTGTTGCGCGGCCTCAAGCCCTACACGGACAATATCACCGCCATCGTCACGGTCGCGGATGACGGCGGTAGTTCGGGTCGGTTGCGCAGCGAAATGGGCATGCTGCCACCTGGGGATTTCCGCAACAACATCGCTGCGCTCTCGGAAGCGGAGCGGACCACAGCGCGGCTGTTTCAGTACCGTTTCTCATCGGGCACGGGGTTGGAAGGGCATGCTTTTGGCAATCTGTACCTGGCGGCGATGGCCGGGGTCACAGGTTCGTTCGAGCAAGGCCTGCTGGCGTCGAGCCGGGTGTTGGCGGTGCGCGGGCGGGTGTTGCCTTCGACGCTCGAACTCGTGCAATTGGTTGCAGATGTGGAAGATGCAGAAGGACGGCTCGAACGCATCCACGGCGAGTCCCTGATCCCCAAACTGGGCGGCGGACGCCACATCCACCATGTTTACCTCGAACCGGAAAAGCCGCGCGCTTATCCTGAAGCCATACGCGCGATTTTGGCGGCGGATATGATTGTAGCCGGTCCTGGCAGCCTCTACACCAGCGTCATCCCAAACCTACTGGTTCCGGAAATCGCTTTGGCTGTAAAAGCCTCACGTGGGATCAAGGTCTACATCTGCAATATCGCCACCCAGCCGGGCGAAACAACCGGTTACGATGTCGGCGACCACGTGCATGCCCTCGAACAACACACCAAGCGGGGCATGTTTCACTATGTCATCGCCAACGATGCCTTCGACGCCACGCCGCCTCCGGGCGGGGCTTCTGACTGGGTGCAATTGCCCTTCGAGCCACTTCCGGGCAGCTATCTGATCACAGCTGATTTGCGTGACGCCGACCGTCCCTGGCGGCACGACCCCAGCCGCATGGGCGCTGTACTCATCAAACTCCTTGCACACCCGAAGGATTCGCGCAGCACAAGCCGTGACCGGTGAACGGGATCTGTTTTCCCCCAAGTGTTTTTCGCGAGGCCCCACCATTTGCGAGATTGCCCAACGTTTTGTATCCTACACGCACTTGTTTTCACTTGACCAATGGGGGTGGTGAAATAAAGGCTCGCGCTGGCAGCGCTCATTAGAAAAAAGCCAAAGCGCGTCCCCCTGTCACCACCCAACATCGCTGCATTCAACCAATCTACAGGACTATTGCATTCTCAAGTCCTCACTCACTCAGAGGAGTACAATCATGACATTACGAATAGGCATCAATGGTTTCGGTCGCATCGGCCGCCAGGTTTTCAAAGCAATCGAGGAAAAATATGACGGCGAAATCGAAGTCGTGGCCGTCAACGACCTCGTGCCGGTCGATATCAACGCCCATCTGCTGAAATATGACTCGAATTACGGCATCTACGACGCCGACATCAGCGTCGATGGCAACGACCTGATGGTGAACGGCGAACGCGTGAAAGTGTTCTCCGAACGCAATCCTGCGGATCTGCCCTGGGGCGCTGAAGGCGTCGATATCGTGGTCGAATCCACGGGCATCTTCCGCAAACATGAACAGGCCTCGCTGCACCTGGCCGGCGGCGCCAAAAAAGTCATCATCTCGGCCCCTGCGCCAGATCCTGATCTCACCGTCGTGCTGGGCGTGAACGAGGGCGACTACAACCCCGCCGAACACGCGATCATCTCCAACGCATCCTGCACCACCAACTGCCTGGCTCCGGCCGCCAAGGTGGTGGATGACAACTACGGCATCATCAAGGGCTTGATGACCACGGTGCACTCCTACACCAACGATCAGCGCATCCTGGACCTGATGCACAAGGACTTGCGCCGCGCCCGCGCCGCCGCCGTGAACATCATCCCCACCACCACCGGCGCGGCCAAAGCCGTGGGCCTGGTGCTGCCCCAACTCCAGGGCAAGTTCGATGGCATGGCCATGCGCGTGCCCACCCCCACCGTCTCCATCGTCGATTTCGTAGTGACGCTGGAAAAACCCACCACCACCGAAGAACTGCTGGCTGCTTTCGACGCAGCCGCGGCAGGGCCCATGCAGGGTATCCTCGGCGTTAGTCACGAGCCCCTGGTGAGCATGGATTTCAAGGGCGACTCCCGCTCTTCCATCATCGACGCTGGTTCCACCCAGGTGCTGGGCGGCGACATGGCCAAGGTCGTCACCTGGTACGACAACGAGTGGGCCTACTCGGTGCGCGTCGCCGATCTCTGCAAGTACATCGCCGAGCAAGGACTTTAACCGCACTATTGCGTGTTGCGTGTTCCGTTCATACGGTTACGCAACACGCAACACGGGAAAACCGCATGAACAAGAAAACCATCCGAGATTTCGACCCCGCCGGCAAGCGCGTATTGGTGCGGGTGGATTTCAATGTGCCGCTGGACGAGCACTTGCAGATCACCGACGACATGCGCGTGCAGGCGGCGCTGCCCACCCTCAGGTATTTGCTCGAACGGGGCGCTAATCTCGTCCTGATGTCTCATCTCGGCCGCCCCAAAGGCAAACCTGACCCCCGCCTCAGTCTGGCTCCGGTCGCCCATCATTTGCAAGACCTGTTGCCCGCATACCATGTGCGCATGGCCAACGATGTGATTGGCCCCAATGTCGATATCCTGATCAACGCCCTGGCGCCCGACAATCCCGGGCAAGTCGTGTTGCTGGAGAACTTGCGGTTCAATCCCGGCGAAAAAGCGGGCGATCCCGACTTCGCGGCCGCGCTGGCCGCCTACGGTGACGCCTACGTGAACGACGCCTTCGGCACCTGCCACCGCGCCCACGCTTCGATGTACGCTGCGCCCCAGGCCATTCGCGCCAAAGGCGGGGCGGTGGTGGCAGGCCTGCTGGTCGAGAAAGAGATCGAATACCTGGGTAACGCCGTCAATGATCCCCAACGCCCGTTCGTCGCCATTCTTGGCGGAGCCAAGGTATCCGATAAGATCGGCGTGATCGATAATCTGCTAGGCAAAGTCGATGCGTTGCTCATCGGCGGCGGCATGGCCAACACCTTTTTGGCCGCTCAGGGCAAGGAAATGGGCAAATCGCTGGTGGAAGCGAGCGCGCTGGACACGGCCCGCGCCTTGCTGGAAACAGCCGGCGATCTCCTGCACATCCCCACCGACGCGGTGGCCGCCTCCGAGTTTTCTCCTGACGCCGATGCGGTGATCGTCTCCGTCGATGACGTTCCCTCCGACCGCATGGTGCTGGATGTCGGCCCCGAAACCATCGCCGCCTACCAAAAAGTGCTGGCGGAGGCCAGGACGGTGGTCTGGAACGGGCCGCTGGGCGTTTTCGAGTTCCCGCGCTTCGCCCAGGGCACTTTCGCCATCGCCGAAACGCTGGCCGGGCTGGAAGATGCAACCACCATCATCGGCGGCGGCGATTCGGCTGCCGCCATCAAGGAGGCAGGCCTGTCCGATCAGGTTAGCCATGTCTCCACGGGCGGCGGCGCTTCGCTGGTCTTCCTGGAAGGTAAAACCCTGCCTGGCATCGATGTCTTGGATGACAAGTGAGTTTCCTGAAACGCCTGGGCGAGCTTCTCGCACCACATCAAAGGCCGAGCTTCGACGAACGTAGCCACCTGCTTAACGTGCGCTGCCGGCGCTGCGGCGAGATCATCCCCGCGCGTATCGATTTGATGAACGAACTCAGCCGCGATTACGACACCGGTTACTACCGGACGCGCAAAATCGTGATGGGAAGCGGAAAGAATCGCTGTTTTCAGCAGATCGAACTGAACCTCGTCTTCGACAAGAACAAGCAACTGATCGAACAGAGCGCCATCGGCGGCGAAATCGTCGAAACGCCAGAAACGCCAGAAACGAATGATATTGGATAGTTAGGTATTGGGTATTCGGGCGGCCGCTGTTGAAGTCAATACCCAATATCCAGCATCCTTGGAACCTCCGGGAGGTGGCCACAACCTTTTGGCCTAAATTTCCGTTTTATGGCCACCTCCCGGAGGTCTGATTGGCTACACCCCTTGAAATCCAAAAGAGCCTACCTTATTTTAT
The DNA here is from genome assembly GCA_011176555.1 of Caldilineae bacterium. Taxonomy (GTDB): domain Bacteria; phylum Chloroflexota; class Anaerolineae; order J102; family J102; genus DUEF01. The sequence goes on along the minus strand of DUEF01000353.1, from coordinate 1,090 downwards.
TCTGAATACCACACTCCTAACCCCACCAAACAACTTATGTCCAGAAAACCTATCATCGCAGGCAATTGGAAAATGAACAAAACCATCGCTGAAGCCTTGCCCCTGGTGGCGGGCATCAGCGAGGGCGTCAGCGCCATCACAGATGTGGAAACGGTCGTCTGCCCGCCCTTCGTCGCCCTACAAGCCGTTTCGACGGCGTTGGCCGGCAGCAATGTCGGCGTCGGCGCGCAGAACGTCTATTTCTAAGAGCGTGGCGCCTACACCGCGGAAACCGCGCCGGGCATGCTCGAAGGTCTCGTCAGCTACTGCATCATCGGCCATTCCGAGCGCCGCAACATCTTCGGCGAATCCGACGAGTGGGTGAACAAAAAAGCCAAGGCGCTCCTGGCCCACGGCATCACCCCCATCATCTGCGTGGGCGAGAGCCTGGAGCAGAACCAGGCGGGCGAGACCGTCTCCTTTGTGCGCGGCCAGATCGAAGCGGCGCTGGCGGGCCTGACCGCGGCCCAGGTGGCCGGTTTGGTCATCGCCTATGAACCGATCTGGGCGATTGGCACCGGTCTGACCGCCACGGCGGAGGACGCCAACGAGATCATCAAGACCAGCATCCGCGATGTGGTCGCCGACCTGTACGACGAGGCCACGGCCCAGGCTGTGCGCATCCAGTACGGCGGCAGCGCCAAACCCGCCAATATCGCCGGTTTCATGGCCCAGCCCGACATCGATGGAGCGCTCGTGGGCGGAGCCAGCTTGCAGGCGGATTCGTTCGTGGCGATGGTGGCGGAGACAGCGCGGGTGCTCGGAAATCAAAACTAATGCTGGGGGCGTGGACGCCGCTGTTTTGGCTGGTGGCGCTACTGGTTGCACTGTGGTGGGTGAGTCGGCGACTCGCCCACTATTTTATGTCCTTGCTGCTGCTGCTGACGAACCATGAGGGGTTCGCGGTGGCGGCTTATGCCATCTTCATTTTCCCGGGCACCCTCGTGCACGAGACCAGTCACTGGCTGGCCGCCAAAATGGTGGGGGTGCGTACCAGCAGTTTCGACATACTGCCCAAGTTTTCGCGGGATGGGACGATTCAGTTGGGATC
>DUEF01000352.1 GCA_011176555.1 Caldilineae bacterium | reverse complement strand
TCGCCCGTATCATCGCCAACACCACACAGGCCCATTTCATCGCCATCAACGCCGTCCTGGCCGGGGTGAAAGACATCCGGGCGGCCATAGCGACCGCGCAAGAGCGACGCGGGATGTTCGGGCAAAAGACGATCCTCTTTGTGGACGAAGTCCACCGCTTCAACAAAGCGCAACAAGACGCCCTGCTTCCCCATGTCGAAAATGGCGTTGTCATCCTCATCGGCGCCACGACCGAAAACCCCTATTTCGAGGTCAACAAGGCCCTCGTCTCCCGCTCTCGCATTTTTCAGCTTACCACACTCACCGAGCAAGACCTGCGCCGGATCGCGCAGATGGCCCTGACGGATCGAGAACGGGGCTACGGGCGTCTGGATGTGCGGATCGACGACGACGCCCTGGATCATCTCGTCAATGTCGCCAATGGCGATGCCCGCGCCGTGCTCAACGCCCTGGAATTGGCCGTCGAAACCACGCCCCCGGACGATGAGGGCGTGATCGTGGTGGATTTGACGGTCGCCGAGGAAAGCATCCAGCGTCGGGCTGTGCTTTACGACAAGGAGGGGGATGTCCACTTCGACACCATCAGCGCCTTCATCAAATCGTTGCGCGGCTCGGACCCGGACGCGGCGCTCTACTGGCTGGCCAAAATGGTCTATGCCGGCGAAGACCCCCGTTTCATCTTCCGGCGCATGTTGATCTTCGCCGGTGAGGATGTGGGGTTGGCCGATCCCAATGCGATTAACGTTGTCAACAGTTGCGCCCAGGCCTTCGACCGCGTGGGCTTGCCTGAAGGGCGCTTCCACCTGGCCGAAGCGTGTCTTTACCTGGCCACCGCACCCAAATCCAACGCCACCCTGGGCTTTTTCGACGCGCTCAGGACGGTCGAGGAAGAGCCGGAAGGCGATGTACCCACACATTTGCGCGACGCCAGCTGCGACCGCGAGGGTTTCGGCCACGGCGAAGGCTATCTCTATCCCCACGCTTACCGCGGACATTGGGTCGCGCAGCAATATCTCCCCGACATCCTGCAGGGCAAGACCTTCTACAGCCCATCCGACCAGGGCTACGAAGCCAGTATCGCCGCCCAGGTCGCTCGCCGGCGCGAGGCGCAACTGGCAGCCATGATGGAAGGCGTCTACACGCCCACCCTGGAGATATTGACATTCACCGGTTCCGGCGTCGATAGCCAGAGTGACCGCTGGCTGCAACGCACCATCTCCAACGCTGGTGAGCGTTTGGGCGCTCTGCGGGATCGAATCATCGCCAGCGCCAGGATTCAGCGCCACCATCTCGTACTGGACCTCCATGCCGCCAGCGGGCTGCTCACCTGGGAGGCGCTGCGCCGCGCCCCGGAAGGAACCGTCTACACCCTGGCCCGAAACGCTCAGGATGCAGAAGCATTGCAGCAGATGGCGGCCAATCTCGCCGAACTCCGCCGCCCCATCATCCTCGTGGGGAAGCTGGAGCAAGCGCCTCAGTTGCTCGCCGCACAAGCGCCCGGCGTCTTGTTCGATGCCATTGTCGGGCGCAACGCCCTGATCCTGGAGCCGGACAAGGCCGCCTGCGCTCAAAGCCTGACGCAACTCCTCCGTCCCGGCGCTCACCTGGTCCTGGCCGAAACCATCCCCCGCCACACACAGCGTCTCTACCGTTTGATCGACGCCCGAACACTTGGCTCCGCCCTGGCCGACCGCCTGATCGAGGCCGAAGAAGCCATCTACGCCGACGCTTCCGATGCGATGACCAATTGGGACGCCGTCGACTTGGAAGAGACCTTCGCCGCCGCCGGTCTGGAGGTCGCCGTTCAGGTGGAAAGGGAGCGCACCGAGGTGCGGGTGACCCATTCCATGCTCGATCGTTGGTTCACAGTTCACGCCAACGGGCGGCCGGGTTACAGTCAGCGGCTGGGAGAACAGATGGCGGTCGAGGAAATAACACAGGTCGAGTCGCTCTTCCGCAAACAGTTGTTGAACCAGGTCATCCTATGGGAATCTCGTATCTGTTATCTGGCGGCGCGAAAAAGTTAGGCCGTTTTCGGCTGCCTGCAATGCGTTGACATATCACACAGGCCAATGCTACACTGACTCCGACACTTCCGCTGCACCACCGCTACCAGTTGAAGATGCGCCAATGGAAAAGGAAAGACGCTGGTTAACTTTATCCGCCGCCAGCAAGTTGCTAGGCGTGCATCCCGCCACGCTACGCCAGTGGGCCGATGCCGGGCAAGTCCCTTCATACCGCACGCCGGGCGGCCACCGCCGCTTCGACGCCGACGAATTGCGTGCATTTCTCCTGCGGGCCAGCACGCCCGCCGCCCAGCCCGATGACGCCCGTCAGGCTACCGCGTTGCTCGAAAGCGCGCTCATCCAAACACGCAGTGAACTCCGCCGCGCACGGCTGGACGAGAAAGCATGGTATTCGGCCTTCGATGATACCGGCAGGAAACGCCAGAGAGACCTGGGACGCCAACTCTTCGAGATCGCTGCGCAATTCATCACCGTCCCCCAACAACGAGAGGCGCTACTGGCGCAAGGACGAGAATTGGGACGAGCATACGCGGCCAGCTCGCTGGAATATGACATCTCGCTGTTGGAAACGGTGCGGGCTTTTCAGTTCTTCCGGTACAACATGTTACAGGCGCTCACCGTCGAGGACATCGACGCCCGCATCTCGGTTTACGATGAGGCGGATATCGGACGCAATCTGGACATTCTCCTCAACGAAATCCTGTATGGCATCATCGACGGCTATGAACATGAATTGCTCGATGAAAAGGCGCAAATCGAGGAAGTGAAGGCCGATTGTGCGTGATCTGGGCGAATACAGGTAACATTTCACGGGAAAGGCACATCTCAATAGCGTATTCGGCGCGCCCAGCCTGAGGCGGACCGCTTCCACAATCATGAACAAACGCAATCTTTCCTTCCTCATCATCGCAGTCCTCATTCTGGGCGGCGGCTGGATCTGGTTCAGCCGCGTGACCGATGCCACCGCCGAGACCGCTCGCCCCGCCATCCCCTTGCCCGGCCATCCCGCGCCCGACTTCGCCCTCCAGACCCTGGATGGCCAGACCCTGACGCTTTCTGATCTCACGGGGCAGGCCGTCGTCCTCAACTTCTGGGCCAGTTGGTGTCCGCCCTGCCGGGCCGAAATGCCTGAGCTGGAGCAAGCCTATCAGGATAACCAGAACGGCGGTTTGGTGGTGTTGGGCGTCAATCAGGGCGAACAACAAGCGGTCGCCGCTGATTTCGTCCAACAATTCGGCCTCACTTTCCCCGTAGTCCTGGATCAAGACCTGTTCGCTTCGCGAATCTACAAGGTCAACTCCTTGCCCACCACCTTCTTCATCGACCGTAACGGCGTCATCCAGGATCGCGTCACCGGGCAGATGAACACAGCCCTGCTCGACGAAAAGCTACGAACGATATTTCCGTAGGTAGCCACCAAACGAATTCGGCGTCGCCGTGGCGCATCTGGGGATGCACTCTCCGCCGCGAATCCGAAATCTCCAATCTGCAATTCGCAATCATAATTTCCCATGCTCCCCACCCTTCGTATTGGCCCCCTCGCCCTGCCCACCTACCCATTGCTCCTGATCCTGGGTTTTTATGTGGGACTCTGGCTCGCGGCCAAAGTTGCCACCCGCCGCGGCCTGAACCCTGACCACCTGTACAACGCCGGCTTTTACGCGGCCATCGCCGCGGTAATCGCCGGACGCCTGGGGCATGTCATCCTCTTTTTCCCCGCCTACCTCGCTGACCCGCTCAGTATTCTTTCTCCCAACCTGGCCGCCTTCCAGCCCATCGCCGCCGCCCTCGGCGCGGTGTTGGTGCTGATCTGGTATCAACGAAAATACCGCGTGCCGGTCCTGCCCCTGCTCGACGCCCTTTTCGTGGGTGCGTTGGCCACGCTGGCCACGCTGGCCTTCGCCGAAGCCCTCAATGGTCGCAACTTTGGCGCCCCCAGCGCGCTGCCCTGGGCCATCACCCAATGGGATGTCGCTCGTCACCCCGTACAGATCTACGAGATGGTAGGAACATTGTTCGTTATCGGCGTTATTTGGCGCTGGCTTGATGCGTTACAGCCGGGAGAAGCAGCACTGGCGGCCGTGGGCGGCTACGCTGCCGTGCGCTTGATCGTGGATGCGTTTCGGGATGCGCCGGTCACCGTGGGCGACGGCTTCCGTCTGAGCCAGATCATCGCCTTTGTGGCGCTGTTGGCGGTGTTGCTGGCGCTGTATCAAAAAAAGACGATGGAGGAAGACAACGCCGCTAATCCCGCATAATCGTCAACTTATCGGCCACCAGCGAGCCCATGAATTGACGGCGGCCCTCGGTGATGAAGTTGATGGTGAGATAAACGTCGTCCGGTTCGATTTTGATCTCATTCACAACCCCCCGGCCAAAGCGTTCGTGCTCCACCCATTGCCCCGCTTTGAGTTTACGCACTGCCGCTCTTTTGCGGGCCGAGCCATTGGTGGATTGCGCTGGCGCTTGTGTGCTGGCGATGGCGCGCGTTTCCCGATCTCGCCACGCTTCCGCAAAGGGCGGCAGATCTTCTAGCTTGCTCACACTGCGGCGGATAGTCGCCAACGCATCACGGGCCCGCGCCAATTGCGCCATAAGCTCCGCTTTGCCGCGGGATCGCCCGGATTTGGCGATGCGTCGCGACGCCGCGCCCAGCGCCATGTTGATCTCGCTCAACCGCTCGCGCGGGAAGGGATCGTAAGGCGTAAGCAAGATCAAATCCACGCCGTTAAGCCGGCATAGTTCTTTGCGAATTTCGTCGCGGGAGGCGTCTTCCATCTCCTCCCACTCACTCTTGCGCACCTTGCCCTGCATGCCGCCGAAGCGCACAGCAATGCCGATGTCGGGGTACAAGTAATCCAGTTTGAGTTTACGTCGGGTGGCCGGATTGATCAGCCAGTTGGGGGAGGTGTTGCGCTGTGTTTGAAATCCAGAAAAAATCCGGGCCAGGATCTCGTTCCAGCCCATCCAATAGAGATAGTTGCTCATGAGGGGGAAAGTCGTAGGTGTAGGGGCTGTAGAGGAGCATTCTTGCGGT
>DUEF01000351.1 GCA_011176555.1 Caldilineae bacterium | reverse complement strand
CGAAATCAGCGGCCTCCCGACTCATCGGGGGCGTCTCATCAGCAAGACGAGTCGCCAGCACCTGGCCGGGGGCGTGACTGGTCAGATCGATCTCGAACAGCGCTTGCAGGGCGACCTGACGTGCACGGTGGCGGGCCTTCATAGCGTTGCGAAGCTGTTTGGATAGGTGACGTTATCGATGAACACATCGACACCAGAAACGCCCATGCCGACGATGTGCTTGATGGCATAGGCGACTTCCTTTTGCAAAGTCCGAGCCAGGTTGACCATATTGGCGTCGGGATCGGCGTTGATGTGCAGCACGACATGCACTTCACCCCCGCTCACGATCACTTCGATGCCCGGCTCGACCGCGCGCCGTCCGCGCACGCGCGAACGCTTGGGCGGACGGCGCGCTGCCAGGCTCTGTACGCCCTCTGTCCCCAAAGTTGTTTGCCGGACAATGGTGGTCAGCACCTGGGGAGCAATGGTGACGCGACCGGCGGGAGGCGAATTTGCGTCTATCATCATAACACCATACCGCCATCAACGGCGATGACCTGGCCGGTGACAAAGCTGGCCCGATCAGAAGCCAAAAAAGTGGCAAGATGAGCGACATCCTCAGGCGTTCCCAGGCGGCGCATCGAGGTGAGTTCGATGATCGTGTCCTTCATGTCTGCAATCAGGTCGTTGGTCAGGTCGGTGGGCACGAAACCCGGAGCGATAGCGTTGACCGTGACGCCGCGCGGGCCGATCTCTTTGGCCAGGCTCTTGGTCAGGCCGATCATGCCCGCTTTTGAGGCGGAGTAGTTGCTCTGCCCGGCGTTACCGGCGATGCCGGCCACGCTGGTGATGTTGATGATCCGGCCTGCGCGTTGAGGCATCATAATCCGGGCCGCGGCGCGGGAACAGTTCCATGCGCTTTTGAGATTGGTGTCGATGACCAGATCCCAGTCCGCTTCTTTCATCAGCATGATCACGTTGTCGCGGGTCGTGCCGGCGTTGTTGACCAGGATATCCAGTCGCCCAAATTCCTTCTTGATCGTCTTGATCAGGGCGCTGGCCTGGTCAAAGTCACTGACATCAGCCTGTTTGGCCACCGCTCGTCCGCCCGCCGCCGTGATCTCGGTGACGACGGCATTGGCCGCTTCCTCGTTGCTATGGTAGTTGATGACGACGCTGGCGCCGTTGGCTGCCAAATCCTTGGCGATAGCTGCGCCGATCCCGCGTGAAGAGCCTGTGATTAAAGCGATTTTTCCTTCGAGTTCAGCCATAAAAGATGTCCTGTGATTGTCAATCGTTGGTTTCGAACTATCTTACTTACACTTTAAGGTATACGCCAGTTCGCCCCGACTGTCAAGCCAGTTTAGAGACGATAACTTCCACGTCTTCCCAGGAACCAATGCTCGGAATACGGCGGAAGCGGCGGTCGATGCGTTTCATCAAGCCGGCCAGCACGCCGCCGGGCCCGATTTCGATGAAGTTATCGTAACCATCGGCGATCAGGCGCTGCATGGAACCCGTCCATTTGACCGAGCTCTGCAACTGGCCCACGAGTTCGTCGCGGATCTCCTCCGCCGTGGTCAGGGGCCGGGCGCTGATGTTGGCGATGACCGGATAGGCGGGTTGGCGGATGGTGGCGGCATCGACAGCCGCGGCGAATTCATCTTCCACCGCACCCATCAGCGAAGAGTGCGCGGCGATAGAGACCGCCAGGCGCACGACTTTGCGAGCGCCCGCTTCTTTGGCCGCACTCATGGCCGCGTCCAGGCCTGCTTCATCGCCCGAGATCACGACCTGCCCCGGACAATTGTCGTTGGCGATGCCGACGCTGCTGCCGGTCTGCTGGCTGGCCTCCTGGCAGATCTGCTCGATCTTGTCCGTATCGAGGGCGATGATGGCCGCCATCCCGCCGTCGGCCTGCTCTCCGGCCAGCTTCATCAACCGGCCGCGCTCTCGCACCAAACGCAGTGCGTCCGGGAAGTCGATGGCTCCGGCCGCGACGAGGGCGCTGTATTCGCCCAGACTGTGCCCGGCGGCGGCTCCCGCTTCCAGGGGACGCCCCAATTTTTCTTCGATGGCCCGGAGCGTGGCGATGCTGGTGATCAACAGCGCAGGCTGGGCATTGATGGTGTCGGTGAGCGTTTCGTCGGGGCCTTCGAAGCAGAGCTTGGAGAGCGAAAAGCCGAGGATTTCGTCGGCTTGCTCGTAGATGGCGGTGGCTGCGGGCGAGTTGGCGGCGATGTCCGCGCCCATGCCCACTTTTTGAGCGCCCTGGCCGGGAAACAGGAGAACGGGTGGAGTCATAAGAATGGTCGGGGAGTGAGCGTCTGTAAGCACGAAAAGGGAACGAGGCGGATAGCCGCGTTCCCTGGATTAAAGCATGGGGTCAGAACTGCTGACGGTTGTTTAGCTTTCTTCTTCGATTTCGACGACTTCTCGGCCACGATAAGTGCCACAATAGAGACATACCTGGTGCGGAGGTCGCTTGTTCTTGCAGGTGGGGCAGGTGACCAAGTGGGGGCGGCGCAGGGCGTCGTGTGCACGACGGCGGTTGCGACGGCCTTTCGAGATCTTGCCTTTGGGATGAGGGGTCATGTTGTGTGGTTCTCCTGAGGTTTTCAGATTCTCGGTTTATTCAATCTGGATCAAGGCGCTCAAGGCCTCCCAGCGGGGATCGATATCGACTTCCTGGCAATCACACTGCTCTGTGTTGAGGTTGGCGCCACAGATGAGACAGAGACCGGCGCAATCTTCCCGACAAAGCGGTGTGATCGGTAAGGCGATGATGATAGCCTGACGCACGAGTTCAGTCAGATCGAGGATGTGATGCAAATCGATCACGAGCGCTGCATCATCGCCCGTGTCCTGCAAAACTCGGCCGGAAGCAATGTCAACGCTGGGATGAAATTCCTCCTCGAATTCGACCTCGACGATGGAGTCGAAGGGTTCCAGGCAGCGCGAACAGGCCTGGCCGATCGTAACTTCACCGTGTAACTGCACAAGGACGGTTTCGGAGGATTTCAAAAAACGCACGACGCCGATAAACGGCCCCGTGACATCGAAACTTTCGTCAAGTTGGTCGAGTTGGGAAACAGGAATGCGAAAATCGTATGAACGCGTGTTTCCCACCGGCCCTTTGAGCAGACCAGCAACATTGTACTGCAGGTCTTGCAAATGGATGAGTTCAGTGGACACCAGAGTATTATAAAATCAGGAGTGGGATTTGGTCAAAAATGGGCAACGGCCCGACCAGGGTCTGTGATCCATTCACTCCAGGAACCAACGTACAACTGGGCTTCGCCCAGACCGGCGTAGCGCATGGCCAGCAAGCTGTGGCAAGCGGTGATCCCGGAACCGCAACTGAAGATGATCCGCTGCGGGGGCGTATCACCGAAAAGCGCCTGAAAGCGAGGGGCCAGAACGCTGGTGGGGAGCAGACGACCGTTCTCGTCCAGATTGTCACGCCAGGGCGCATTGAGCGAACCTGGAATGTGACCGGCGACGGGGTCTTTGGGCTCGATTTCGCCGCGGAAACGCTCGGCCGGGCGGACATCGATCAAGCGCCAGGCGGGATCACGGCGGATGGCGTCGACTTGGGCGGTGCTGGCGAGCAATTCCGGCCGCACTTGGGGCCTGAACTCGACCGCTGCGCGTGTTTCCCAGCCCTCTGATGTGGCTCCGTCCGCTTCCAGCCACGCCACCAAGCCGCCATCCAGCACCGCCACGGCCTCATGGCCCAGCCAGCGCAACATCCACCACAGCCGCGCAGCGAAATTCCCGCCGCTGTCGTCGTAGGTCACAACCTGCACGCCCGGCCCGATCCCCCAATTCGAGAGCGTCCGGGCGAAAACAGCCGGGTCGGGCAAGGGATTGCGACCGGTGACGCCAGGGATGACGGGGCCGGAGAGATCTTCGAGCAAATGGGCGTACACCGCGCCCTGGATGTGCATCTCCTCGTAATCGACCCGGCCCTGCTCGGGATTGTTCTGTGAAAAACCACAATCGACGACAATCCAATTCGGGGCGTCGAGATGATCCGCCAATTCAGATGCGGCAATGATCGTTTGATAAGTTCGCATCGCAACCTCTTAAATCCGTTCGATCTTCCCGCTTCCCGCCTTGCGCACTTTGGCGTGCTCGTGCAGCGCCGCTTGCACATTCGGCGGACACATCTTGCTGATCTCACCGCCCAGGAGCGCCACTTCCTTGAGGATGCTGGCGGAGAGGAAGGTGTGCTGCTGGCTGGTCATCAACGCGCAGAACTCCACATCGGGCGCCAATTGCTTGTTGGTGAGTGCGATTTGAAATTCGTATTCGAAATCGGTGATGGCGCGCAAGCCCCGAACCATGACTTTGGCGCCGACTTCGTGGGCGAAATCGACGGTCAGGCCCCGGTAGGACAGAACTTCCACGTTGCGCAAATCCTTGACCGCTTCTGCAAAGAGCGCCACGCGCTCCTTGGTGCTAAACATCAAGTTCTTGCTGGGACGGTCGTAAATGGCGATGATGACGCGATCCCACAACTGGGCGGCGCGTTGGGCGATGTCGATGTGGCCGTTATGGACGGGATCGAAAGTTCCGGGATAAAGGGCGATAATCATGAAAGGTCCAGCTCCTGAGACCAGTATTCGGTCATGCGTTGGGAAAGAAGATGATGGTCGGGTTGACTGAGATCGGGATCGGCGTCGAGCAGGGATTCGGCCTCGCGACGGGCCAACTCCAGCAGGCGGGCGTCACTCATTCGGGCGAGCTTGAGATCGGGTAAGCCGCTCTGGCGGGAACCGAAGAACTCACCGGGGCCGCGCATTCGCAGGTCGACTTCAGCCAGCTCGAAACCATCCTGGGTGCGCTCCATAGCCCGCATCCGCTCTGCGCCCTGGTCGGAGTTGGGATCGCTGACGAGGATGCAGTACGACTGGTGGGGCCCACGCCCGACCCGGCCCCGAAATTGGTGCAGTTGGGCCAGGCCAAAGCGCTCGGCGTTCTCAATCAAGATCAAGCTGGCGTTGGGCACGTCGATGCCTACCTCCACCACCGCGGTGCTAACCAGGATATCGTACTCGCCGGCGGCAAAGGCCCGCATGATCGCATCCTTTTGTTTGCCTGTCAAACGGCCGTGCAGCAACCCCACTGTCAAGTCCGGGAACACCTGCGTATCCAGGCGTCTGTGCTCGGCGATGGCCGCGCCAACATCCTCCAGACGGTCACTTTCCTCGACCAAGGGATAGATCACGAACGCCTGGCGTCCCTCGGCCACCTGTTTTTCGATGAATTTGTACACCCGCTGCCGCATCTCCGGCTTGACCCAGTAAGTTTTGATCGGTTGCCGGCCCGGCGGCAGTTCGTCGATGGCGCTCACATCCATATCCCCATAAATCGTCAGGGCCAGCGTGCGGGGGATGGGCGTAGCCGACATGACCAGGGTGTGGGGCGTTTTATTGACGCCTGCTGAATCGGGTAAATTGAGTTCCGCGCCCTTTTCGCGCAGGGCTGAGCGCTGATCGACGCCAAACCGATGCTGTTCATCCACCACGATCAGCGCCAGGTCGTGGAACTGCACGCTTTCCTGGATCAGGGCGTGGGTGCCGATGAGGATGTCGGTGTCGCCGCTGGCCAGGGCTTGCAGCAACGCTTCGCGTTTCTTGCCGGTCACACTGCCGGTGAGCAAGTCCACGCGCAGAGGCCAACCGCTAAGCGGGTGCGTCAGTTGGGCGAATTGCGCACGCAGCTTGCGATAGTGCTGCTCGGCCAGGATCTCGGTGGGGGCCATGAGCGCGGCCTGAGCGCCATTGCAAACGGCGGCCCACATGGCGGCGGCGGCGATCACGGTCTTGCCGCTGCCGACATCGCCCTGCAACAGCCGAGTCATGGGGTAATCGCGGGTGAGGTCGCGACGGATGTCCGTCAGCACTCGCTGCTGCGCCCGCGTGAGGGTGAAGGGCTGGGTGTCGAGAAAAGACTGAAGTTGAGCGTCGCTGATGAGCAGGGGCTGGGCTGGTTTGCTCTGCCAGGCCCGGCGCTGGCCCAACACGCCCAACTGGATGACCAGCAACTCGTCGAAGGCGAGGCGTTTGCGCGCGCGATCGAGCGCAGCGACATCGTCGGGGAAATGCACCTGCTGGAGCGCCGCGCCCAGGTCGGGATAGTCCAGACGTTGACGCAGGTCGGCGGGCAGGGGATCGGGCAGTTTTTCCGCCCAGGTGTCGACCACCTGACGGATGTGTTTGCGCAAGACCCGCGACGACAGACCCTCAGTGAGCGGGTAAATAGGGACGATGCGCGCGGTATGGGTGGGATCATCCGAGACCGCCTCGAATTCCGGCGATTCCAGCACCCGCTTGCCCATGTAACCGCCCACTTTGCCACTGAAAAAGTAGGTTCGCTCCGGCAGCAGGACTTTGTCGATGTAGGGGTTCCAGAAGGTGGCGTTGATACGCCCCGTGCCATCGATCAACACGGCTGTGGTCAATTTGCGGTTTCCCTTGATGCGCCGGACGCGCAATCCCCACACCGTCGCCCGGATCGTCACCTCTTCTCCGATTCGCAGATCCTTGATCGGTTGCAGATTGCTGTAATCCTGGTAGCGGTAGGGCAAATGCCAGAGCAGATCGCCCACCTCGTGCAGATCGAGCCGGGCCAGCGTGCTCGCCAGTTTAGGGCCGATCCCGGATAGGCTGGTGAGGGGTGCGGCCAGCGGAGAAATGGTGAAAGTCGGTGGTCGCGAGCGGGGTCGCTGTTCGCTCTCCCGCGCGAGCGCTTCTTCCCCACTCCGCCCTCTCGCTCCCCCACCCTTTTGGCCTCCTACTTTCTCCAGACGGCGCAAGCTCTCCTGGATATTACGGATGGTGCTGCGACGCGCGCCCGCCGGCAGCAGCGGATACCCCATCAGCGCTTCGACGATCTGATTGACTCGCTCGGAATGCGCCCGCCCTGAGACAGCCTGGTCCGCTTCACGCTGCCATTGCTCGGCGTAGCGCTCCAATCCGCCGACAACGGCGTCGTTGCGATACCCGCGCTGCGCCTCCAGATCGAGTATTTTGCGTAAGCGTGTAAACGCGCTGGACTTCATCTTGGGCGGTGAAGGTTAGAAATCTTCTCGCACCACCACGCCAACCGCGGAAGGGCCGATGAAGGATGCCAGGGTGGGACCGTAGCGGTCCGTGAAAATGGGGACATCGGGATAGGTCGCCTCCAACTGTTCCAGCAACTGCGTGGCATCCTGTTGATTATTGTTCTGGAGCAGGGCGATCTCCTTCAAGTAAGCGAACTCGCTAATGAAATTGTAGAGCTTTTCGATCATGTCGATCCGATCTCGCACCTTCTCCATCACGATAAGATCCCCCTCCCGGATCTCCACCAAGGGCTTGATTCCCAACATCGTGCCGAGCAAGGCCTGAGAGTCTCGAATGCGTCCATCCCGCTTGAGATAAGACAGATCGTCCACAAAGAAACTGAGGAAGATGCTGGGAATGATGCCGCGCACCAGCCGCGACACCTCGTTGTACGTCGCCCCTTCCATCGCCGCCTCAGCCGCGCACTTGACCACCATGCCCAGGCCCCGATCCAGAGTTTCGCTATCGATCACGGTGATGCGGGTGTGTCCCCGCAAGGTCGCTGCGGCCATGCGCGCAACATTGGCGGTATCAGTCAGTTTGCTGGAAATGTGGATAGAGAGGATCTCATCCGTCTCCTGACTCAAACGGTAGTAGGTGTCGATGAAATCCTGCAAAACCGCCGGATAAGAGACTGGGAGCGTCTTGATCGTTTGTAAGCGGTTGAAAAACGCATCGCTTTTGAGTTCTACGGCCTCTTTGTAGGTCTTGCGACCCAACCGTAGACGTAGTGGCACGACAGAAATGCCCAGGGAAGTTCGTTCTTCCTGAGTCAAGTGGGCGCTGCTATCCGTTACAATGCGTAGTTTTTTCACGTTTATCCTCAAGCGATGGTGTCCTTGATGCGGCGAAAATCACTCCGCCGAGATAAGGTAATGATAATGGGGTTGGCCGCCATAAAGCAATTCGATTTCGTGCTCAGGAAAGAGCGGTTCCAGGCGTTCCAGTAGCGCTTGGGCCTCGGTTTCTCTCACCTGTGCGCCGTAGTAGAGGGTGAACACCTCGGTCTCACCGAGAGGATCCATGCGTTCCAGGATCCGCTGCACGAGATCATCCAGGTTATCGCCCCGGCAACGCAGCTTGCCATCGATCAGTCCGATGAGATCGCCCTCTTTCACGTCAATCCCATCGAACGACACATCCCGAACAGCCGTTGTCACTTCGGCCGAGATCGTGTCCTGGAAGGCTTCCGTCATGGCTGCGATATTATGCTCGACGCCCGCTTCCGCATTGAATCCCCACATCGCGGAAATACCTTGCTGCGCCGAACGAGTTTCGATCACATGAATGCGTTTTTCTGAAATCTCAGCGGCCTGACGCGCCGCTAAAATGATGTTCTTGTTGTTGGGCAGGATGATGACATCCTCCTGAGGCAACTGCTCCGCAGCCAGGAGCAAATCCTCGGTGGACGGGTTCATCGTTTGCCCCCCCTGGACAACGGCGCACACGCCCAAACTCTCGAACACCTTACGCAACCCCTCCCCCGCCGCCACGGCCACGACGCCGGGACATTTGCGCGACTCTTCGAACGTTTCCGCTGGGGCGGGGGTTGCATGCAAGACTGGCGCATCCTCACTCCAGTCTCCTTTACGACGCAAGGTTTGCAGCGTCATATTCTCCAATACGATGTCGTCGAGGTGTCCTAAAGAAGCGCCATAAGTGATGAAGGGGCCCGGATCTTCGTTGTGTACATGCACCTTCACCACATTGCCGGCGCGCCCCACCACCACACTCACGCCGCCCATGCTCAAAAGTTGTTGTCTGATTTCATCTTCATCCAGATCATCGCCAAAGATCAGATACTGAATGTCATATCCCCACTCATCTTCACCGAACACATCGAGATCGGGCTGAGGAACCGCCTCAGAAGGCCCCCCAACCGTGATCGACTCAGGTGGCGGCAGCGTTTCCCCGCGCAGGTGCTTGGCCATGCCCTCCATGATGTAGTACAACCCCTGCCCACCAGCATCGACCACGCCCGCTTGCTTGAGCACAGGCAACAAATTGGGCGTGTTGTCCAGCGCTTGCTTGGCTTTGAGCAGGGTGGTGTCTAAAACAAAACGCAGGTCGAGGCTAATGGCGGCGGCATGGCCACTGGCGGTGGCGGCCTCGCGGATAACAGTGAGGATCGTGCCCTCGACCGGCTTCAGGACGCCTTTGTACGCAGTTTGCGTGGCCTGCTGCATGGCGGCGGCAAACTGCTTGGCATCGATGGTCGTCGTATCGGCCAATTGCTCGGAAAAGCCGCGCAGGATCTGAGAGAGGATAACGCCGCTGTTGCCGCGAGCCCCGCGAACAGCGCCCTGGGCATAGGCCTGCGCCACAGTTCCGACATCGCTACTGGGGTGCTCTGCGGCCTTTCCCCACGCCGATTGCATCGTAAGCACCATATTTGTGCCCGTGTCGCCATCGGGAACGGGAAAGACGTTCAGGGCGTTGACGATGTGGCTATGCTGCTTCAGCCAGTCAAGGCCCACACTCAACATCTGATGCAAATCAGCGCCGTCAATATGCGTAATGGCCTGATCCGGAGGGAGGTTATCGGTCAAAGTATTGATTTCGCTTTGGTTCGTCAAGGCTCGACTTTCCAGGGGATTAACGTGGGGCCGCTGACGCGCAGGCCCTGGACATGGACATTCACCGCCCCCACGGGGAGGCCGACGGTTTGCTCAAGTGTGTACTGCACACGGTGCATCACGCTACGAGCCACTTCCGAAATGCGAGTGCCGTATTCGACGATGATGTACAGATCGACGACGATGGCGCCATCATCGACCGAGACGGTCACGCCGGGGTGAGCATAGACGCCCCGCAGCAGGCTTCTCCGCCAATCATCGAACTTCGATCGACTCGCCAATCCCACAACGCCATAACTCGATAACGCCGTCTCAACAGCCAACGTAGCGATGGCGATGGGAGATATTTCGATTTTGCCAAAATTAGTTTCGTTGATAGTCACACGGTTTTTCCAGATGGATGGGGGGCGCTCAACGCCGCAGTCGGGAAATCAGACCACGGTTGGCCTGATGCGTCTCGGGACTTACTGAGTTTGCATGCGGCGAGATTTTGTGTTACGCTTCTTTTTGCTCCCGCGCAGGGGGCTTTTTGTTGGCTATTTACGTGGCCCAGATACGAAGGAACGCAGTTATTGCAATTTGAATTTGCTCTCGGAGTAGTAAAACAATGGCTAAATGTCAGATCTGTGGAAAAGGCCCCCAATTTGGCAATCATGTCAGCTTCTCGCAGCGTCATGTCAAGCGGCGATTCAACGCCAATATTCAGAAACGACGCATGATGCTCGACGGCAAGATGCAAAAAGTAAACATCTGCACAAGCTGTCTGAAAACGATGTCGAAAACACAGGGCTAAAACGAACGCCAATTCCACGCCGGGATTGGCGTTTTGCTTGGGTGCGCCAGCCGGTTGGAGAACGACGACAGACGTGGGGGATTGGAATAACTGTATGTTACCGCATGTTGGCCTTGTCTGCCAAGCGCAGCAACGTTTTTTTTCGTTGACGCCCCACTTGACGCCCCACCCCGCATTTTCACAGCAATACAACACCAGCACCACCCATGATCAGACGCCTATTCCTCCTGTTTAGTTTGTTGCTGTTAGCCGCCTGCCAACCGCCTGCATCCTCCCCGCCAACAGCGCCACTCCGGACGCCCACACCGGTCCCTGCCAACGATGAAGAAGCGATCCTGCAGATCCTGCGAGCGGAAAGCGAGGGCGTGGTCAGACAGGACATGACGTTGTTGGCCGAACTTTGGGCGGAAGACGCCACCGTGACCGACGCCAAACACACACCCGACATCGCCGATGATGACGCTGTCTGGCGCGGCATCGACGCAATTCTCGACCGCTACGTCGTCCTGGTCTTTCCTGGCAATCCCCAATTCGCCGAGCCCGTCGATATCGAGATCGTTGTGGAAGGCGACCGGGCAACGGCGCGTTCCACAACCCAAATCGGCGATGAAGTGTCGCCCGCTGGCGATTTATGGACATTCTCCCGCTGCGGCGAGCGTTGGTGCATCCAATCCCTCACTTATAATCTCGAAGCCCTGCGGTAACACGGGCAGCGAACAAACATTGTAACGTCTCGCACTCTTATGTTACAATGTGCAGGTAGCGTGGCCACCCACACATGGCGCTATCGCCAGGCCACAAAAACTACCTTCAGGATATGGCACACACCACTAGCAGAGCCGGACCTCGTCTGGACAAGCTCCAATGGAACATGGTACAGGTTGCACGCTCAGTTCCTCTCTTCCGCGGTCTTTCTGAAGAGGAATGGTTGGCGATTGCGCCTTTGTTGCATGGCCACTGCTATCCCAAAGACGCCTATCTTTTCTTTCAGGGCGATCCGCCTGACGCGCTTTATGTGCTCTGGATT
>DUEF01000350.1 GCA_011176555.1 Caldilineae bacterium | reverse complement strand
GTTTTTCGGGGGTGTCGATATCCGCTAAGACCTGGGCGCTGATTCCGCCCCCTGTATTGAGTCCCGGCGTTTCCGCTAACCCCAGAGCATAGTCCGGCGCTATCTTCAACAAGGCTCCTAAGATATCCAAAGCGAAGCTTGGTTCAAAGGCGAGTGCGTAAAAAATCAATGATGTGAGGGGGTGCACCCCATCGACCCAGGGGCGCTCCCATTCCAGTTGGTTGAAAAAGTGCGTGACAAAATGTGAGCCCGGGGGACGTTCAACTTGAGCGGGATTGCCTGGCTCGAAGGGATTGTCCGGATCTGTAAACCTGTTCACTTCCTCGACGTAGGCATTGCCATGTTCGATGAAGACGCCATCTTTGAAGTAGCGACGGGCCCCGATGTCGACAAGGTTCGCATCTTCGCCTGTGGCGTTCAGCAATTGTCGCAAGCGCGTTTGTACGGCGGGGTAGACGATTTCGGGGTCATGATTCCCGAAGAGGATCGTCACGGTGCGGCGGGGCGGGCCCTGGTTCAGAAAAGCAGACAATCCTAAAAAGATGCCGGGATGCCAGCGCTGAATGATTTCCAGGCGTTGCAAAGCCTCTTCCTCGCTGCAACCGGCATAATCACCGACGGCATAGAGATGGTAGGGCTCGAATTTTTCGACCGCCGGGATCTGCAAGAATTCGATCCAGTCGCCATTGATAATCAATTCCATATCGACGTTATCCCGGTTCGACTCTCTCACCAACGCATGAATCCAGCGCCTGAATTCAGCATCGGAGATAAAATCCTCGAGGTTGTTGCCTTGCTCTCTGCCGCCAGCGCCGATGTGCGTATCGCTGATGACAAATTTGGCGGATTTGCGGCTCATGGAATGCCTCCAAAAAACGGGGGAATGGGACAATGGCGTTTCGCTACGCGATCAAGCGTATACCGAGAATAGAGAAGTGTCAATATGGGATGACTCCGCAAAATGTGCGTGGTGTGCGTTAATCCGTGGTGCGTTCTCTTGATGCCAACTTGACGGAACACGCACTACGCAACACACTGCCATTTGGTTGTGGCTTCGCCACCTTATCCAGTACCTAATCATCTCTAACAAATTGCCCGATAACCGCGGGTTGGGGTAAGCTACGGGCATGGAATCGACTAAACGCACCCGGAACAAGAGGCGCTCGCTGCTGGGGCTGGCCGCGCTGCCCATCCTGCTGCTGGCCTTGTGGCTTGGGGGGCGGGAAGAGGGCCTGATGGGCGTAGCCCATTACGTCGGTTACGCCGTTTGCCACCAGATCACCGTCCGCACCTATGTTTTTGGCGATTTGGTCATGCCGCTCTGCGCGCGTTGTTCGGGACAATACCTGGGCGTCCTCGTCGGCTTCTTTTTGGCGTGGCGCTGGGGCCGAATCCGGGCGATGGGCCTGCCCCCGCGCTGGCTGATTGTTGTGTTGGTCGGATTCCTGGCCATTTGGGCCTTCGATGGCTTGAATTCCTACCTTTATCTGATTCTCGGACGGCCGTTTCTGTACCAACCGCACAACATTTTGCGCATCAGCACAGGCATTTTGCAGGGATTGGCGGTCAGTTTCTTGTTTTTGCCGTTTTTCAACCAGGCGTTCTGGGCGGAGCCAGATTTCCGCCCGGTTATACAGAGCGGCCGGGAACTGGCGCAGGCGCTCGGGCTCGGCGCTGTGGTCGTACTGGCGGTCGTCAGCGGCTGGCCGCCGTTGTTCTACCCTCTGGCATTCCTTTCCATCGCATCCACCGTGCTCATGCTTAGCCTTGTGGGAACGCTCTTTGTCCTGCTGGTGTTGAAAGAAGAAAACAGCAACCGGACGTTTGGCGATTTTCTTTCGCTCTTTTTGCCTGGCATGGCCTTTGCTGCACTCCTGCTCCTCGCCATCGATCTCTTCAGAGCTTACGCTGAAAGCAATCTCGGCATGGTGCTGCCAACAGGTTAGCGGGAAACCCAAATACATCGATAGTTCATTGCCGTTCCGTAACAACTTCTGTTATAATCTCGCTTAGTTGTATTGCTCTCAAGCCCCTCGTCTCGTCCTATTCATCAAGGAGGAACCTAATGGATATCGGCAAATCAATTTCATTTGTATTCGAAGATAAGAAGTGGATCGAAAAAGTCCTGATCGGTGGGCTTATCGCTTTGCTGACCGTTGTCTTTTCGTGGACCATCATCGTCGGCTTCATTGGTGGTGCGTTAATGCTCGGATATATGGTGGCGCTTATCCGAAATGTGCGCAAACAAGAAGCGCATCCCCTCCCTGCCTGGGATGAATGGGGAGAAAAAATCGTGTCCGGCATCAAGCTGATGGTGATCTTATTCGTTTGGTCGATCCCTTTGATCATCGTGAGCCTGCCCTTCCTCATCCTTATAGGCGTTGCTGGCGATAGTGACAGTGGCTTCGCAGGATTTCTGGCGCTTTGCTTCAGTTGTTTCACCATTATTTACGCGGTGGTGCTGTTCCTGGCGACTCCGGCCATCACCGTTCGCTTCTCCGAGACTGAGAAAATTTCCAGCGGCTTTGAATTCTCTGAGATCCTTGCCTTCACCCGCGATCACATCGGCGACATCATCATTGCCGTGATCGTGATCTGGCTGGTTCAGATTGCCGCCAGCTTTGTCGGCTCGCTGCTTTGTGGTGTCGGCCTATTCTTCACGAGCATCTGGGCGATGATGGTGCAAGGTCATCTCTACGGCCAGATCGGCCTGGAAGACGCAGCGGTGGTCGGCGGAGACAGCCTCGAACTCAGCCCAGGCGATGTCATGCCTGGAGTGGGCGAACTCACCGACAGCGTGCAAGATAGTGCTGATGAAGCGGTGGATGTTGTCGATGACGTCAGTGAAGGCGTCGAGGATGCAGTGGACGCGGGGGAAGAGATCGTCAACAGCGACGACTAGAAGCATCCTTCTTCCCTATCGGTACACAATGACAAGGCCCCGCTTTGATGCGTGGGCCTTGTTTTTTGGGAGTGGCTAACGCCATATCCTCTTATCTCATGGTTGAAAAACGTCAGGAAGCGTCGCACCAGAGATCTCATGGTCAACCCGCTGGCGCACAATGGGAAAGTTGGTCAAGCTCCACCAGCGGGGTCAGATCGATGGTCGGGTCGAGGCGCGCTTGAGTGAGTCAAATCTGCTCAGGTCTCCGTCCCGAAGCGCGGGGCTGGCGCTGGCGAAGTTTCAGTTTCGTTGTCGTATTCACGGCGAAGGCCTAGCCATGCGCCCACGCCCGCCAGCACGGCCAGCATCCCGCCCCACAGAACTGCGCCCAACCCGTCGGGCCCGCCCCCGGCGGCAAAGTCGCGCAGAGTCACAGCGGTAGGCCCCACGTTATCGCCCACCGCCCAATCGGAGAACTCGGTCAGGCCATTGCGCCAGACCCGATCCGCGGTGGATCCATCCCGGGCGCAATCCCAGGTCGAGCCGCTGACATGCTTGCAGACCTTGGCGTTGGCGTCGGGCGTTACCATGTGCGGCAGATCCAGGTTGGCGGTGAAGCCGCTGCCGGTTGGGGTGATGCCCCACCACTGGCCGTTCATCCGAGTGGCGTCGGGATGATCGCCATCGTGATGCTGCACCTGCAATTGGGAGAGCCCGCCCTGGTTCGTCACTTCGATTTTGACCAGAGTCGGGCCAAAGGTGAACGTGCCAGCGCCGCTCACGTCCTTGATCACGGTGTCGGTGTCGCTGAGCTGCACCTCCACCGCGCCCATGTCGCAGCGCAGGTCGTCGCGGGCATTGCCCCGCTGGTCGTTGGCCAGGCAGGCGTCACCGCTGCTGCCCGGGTCTGCGGGATTGCCGCCATCGATGGCGGGGCTGTCGCTCTTGGGCGTCATCACGCCATTCGACAGGGGATTCAGTTTGGGATCGGTGTTCTGGAGGTCTCCCGCGCTAGTAAATCCGCAACTATCGCCGCTTTCGAGGTTGTAGCCACTGGAACTGATGCTGCCGCCGTTGATGTAACAATCGGTTCCGGTGGCCTGGGCTGCAACGATACTGTTCTTCACAACGAAAGAACTTCCAGTTTTGCTGTGAATGCCGCCGCCGTGACTCGACGCCGAGTTATTCGAGAGGGTGCTGTTGGCCAGGGTGATCGAAGTTTGATTGTCCTCACCAAAAATCCCCCCGCCATCCGCCGCCGAATTGCCTGAAATGGTGGCGTTCTCGATGGTCACGGAGCTGCCAAGGCCAGCGAAAAGCGCCCCACCATTATACCCAGAGGTGTTGCCAGTAATGGCGCTGTTTCTCACGGTAATCGAAGCCTGATTATTGGAAAAGATGCCGCCGCCAGCGCTATTCTGCGCCGTATTGCCCGAAATCGTCGTGCCTTCCACAGTCACCGAACTCTCATTGGCGTAGATGCCGCCGCCATAATACGTGGCTGAATTGCCGGAGAGGGTGCTGCCATTCAAAGTCAACGTGCTGGAGCGAATCACCGCAATTCCCCCGCCATCGTAGCCTTCAACAGTATTGTTCGTCACCGTGCTGTTCACCACGCTGACAGTGCACTGATCTTCTGCATGGACGCCACCGCCCCTGGAGGTGGCGGTGTTATCCGAGATGGTGGTGTTGTCCTGAATAGTCAGCGAGCTGGAATCACCTCCAAAGATGCCGCCGCCGTCATTCGCGGAATTATCCGTGATGGTGCTGTTCTTCACGGTAAGTGTGCTGTGATCGACGACGTGAACGCCGCCGCCGCCATACCCCACGGAGTTGCCCGAGATGGTGCTGTCCTCGATGGTGACATCGCTGTCAGTGGCGTAGATGCC
>DUEF01000035.1 GCA_011176555.1 Caldilineae bacterium | reverse complement strand
GAGCAAGAAGGGGAGATAATGAGGTGGCAGTGCGGATGCGAGCCCCAGTTCCGTCTGAACAAAGTCGTTGGCTGAAAGTTGCACGGTGATCGGATGGGGAGTTGTCGTGCGATAGCTGGGTGACGCGTCCACCCACAGTGTGTAGGTGTCTGGCGCCAAGTCGCTGAATTCGGCCGCGCCATCAGAGTTGGTTGTGGCCACGCCGCGCAGCAGTCCCAGGCTATCGCGCAGGGTGATGTCGATCCCGTCCATCGGGTTGTCATCGTCATCGATGTCGCCATCCCTGTTGTGGTCGAAGAAAACAGTGATGGCGATTCGACCTGTTGTCGGAGTGGGGATTGGCGTGTCGGTCGGTGTTGGCGTGCTGGTCGGGGTGGGCGTGCCGGTCGGAGAAGGTGTGTGTGTGTGTGTGGCCGTCGGCGTCGGCGTGGCCGTTGGGGTTGGAGTGGGAAGAGGGTGGGGATTTTGCCAGTGTAGGATGGTTCCCGCCTGTCCCGTCACCCAGGCGTTGTTTGGGTCAGGTTGGCTGACAGCGTACAGATCAAAACCCGTGCCCACTGGCTCGACCTGCCATGTGGCCCCGCCATTTTCTGTGGCGAGAACGAGTCCCTGCGCCCCCACAGCCCAACCATTTTGTTGGTCCCGAAAGGCCAGGCCAAAGATGCTTTGAGATGAATTGCTCTGTTTCACCATCCAAAGTTGACCGCCATTCTCGGTGTGGAGCAGGGCTCCGCCGGATCCTGCGGCCCAGCCGTGCTGATCATCGGTGAAGTGCAAAGCGTAAAGCGCCTCCGTCACGCCCAGCGTCTGGACCGTCCAACTGCTCCCGCCATTGTTGGTGTGCAGAATGACGCCGTTTTCACCGGCCGCCCAACCGCGCTGGTCATCGATGAAGGCCAGTGCATAGATGCTGGGCGCGCCCGGCAGGGTTTGTTGCCGCCATTGACTGCCGTCGTAGTGGTAGAGCGCGCCATCTTCACCCGCGACCCATCCCAGGTTGGGTGAGAGAAACGCCAGGGCGTGTAGGTTGGCGGGAGATAGAACGGTATGGTGACGCCAAGTGGCCCCACCATCGTCAGTAACCCAGAGCAGTCCCTGGTCACCGGCTATCCAACCGTTATTTGCATCGAAGAAGTGCAGGGCGTTGATGTCATCGCTGACGCCAGTGGACAGTCGCGCCCACTCGACACCGCCCACCGAGGTGAACAGCACTACACCGTCAGCGCCCGCGGCAAAGCCAATGCGTTCATCGAGGCCCTGGATGGCTTTCAGATCGGCGCTGGTGTGGCTGGCTTGCCGGGTCCAGTCAGAGAGTTCGTCAAGAGTCAGTTCGTCTGACGAAGTGGTATCCTCTTCCTGCCCCGGAGGGGGTGAAACGTCCAGGCGAGGTGAGGCGTTCACCGCGGAGAACAGGGCGAGGGCGATGAGGGCAAAGAGAACTGTGGCGGTAAGGAAAAGACGCATGGCGTGTCGGGTGCTGAAACAATCGTTGTGGGATTTGGGGGCTGAACGGCAAACGGAGCGCCCCAGATGAGCGATTGTGGGAATCAGTATAGCCTGCCAGGGTGAAAACGAGATGAAGCAAATCGCTGATCTTGATGACAGTTTTTTCACTTTGGGGATGGCGTTTGCAGGGCCTGGTGTGAGCAGGTTGTAAATCTTAACAATTCCTGAACCATTCAGGGCCGGGGATGGGGTATAAAACGAATAGAAAGTATCATCCGACGACACCTTGAGTAACCGTCTAAGAATAATTCCCTGATTTCAACCTCCGGGAGGTGGCCTACACCGCCTTATTTGCCAGGATTTTGACGGCTATCTCCCGGAGGTTATTTCTGGACGACACCTGAGCGCGTCGTTCTTTTTTGTAAAGGATATCGAAATGCCCAAGTTTTTGCGAAGCAAATGGTTTCTATTTCTGTTAGCCGGCGTCATCCTGCTCGGAGCCGGTGGTTATTATTATTACACCAACAATGTGCAGGCCGTGCAGGCCTCGGAAGAGCCTGCCATCCAGACCTCCACTGTGCGCAAGGGCGAGATCGTGGTCTCGGCCACCGGCGCGGGGACGGTTATTCCCGCCGAGGAAGTGAGTCCGGGATTCCGCAGCAGCGGCATCCTGGCCGATCTGGCCGTGCAGGTGGGAGATGAAGTCGAGGCCGGAGATGTGTTGGCGCGGTTGGATGACACCGCTGCCCGGGAGAAAGTGGCCCAGGCCGAGATAGCGCTCCGGCAGGCCGAGCTACAATTGCAACAGCTCCTCTCCGATGCCGATGCGGCGTCATTGGCGGCCGCGCGTTCTGCGTTGGTGTCGGCGCAGGCCGATCTGGCGCGGTTGACTGCGCCTCCCAGCGAACAAGACATCGAAGCTGCGCAGCAAAACCTGCGCAGCGCCCAACTGACCCTGTACGCCTTGTTGGCCGGTCCCACAGAGGAAGAAATCGCCGGCGCCAAGGCCGATCTCGAACTGGCGACAGTCGCATTGCAGCAGGCGCAAGCCGATTACGACAAAGTCTCTTGGCGACCGGATGTCGGCGAACTGCCGCAGGCGCTGGCCTTGCAACAAGCCACCAGTGCCTACGAAAAAGCGAAAGCCAACTACGATCTGGCGACCGCAGGCGCTGAGCCCGACCAGATTTCTGCAGCCCGGGCGAAGGTCGCCTCCACCCAATCCGCGCTGGACACGTTACAGAATGGCCCGGACGCCGAAGACATCGCCGCGGCCGAAGCCCGGGTCGAACAGGCGCAGGCCGCCCTGGACGATCTCCTGACCGGTGCATCCGATATCGACGTGGAAATGGCGCAACTCAACGTCAAGCAAGCGCAAAACAACCTGTCCTCGGCTCAAAAAGAACTGGAAGACGCGGAACTCATCGCCCCCATCGCCGGCGTGATCACGGCTGTCGATGCCCAGATCGGCGAGAATGTCGGCGTCGCACCCATCATTTCCCTGGCCGATCTCGATCAGCCACTGCTTGAGATCTTCCTGGATGAGACCGATCTGGACAAAGTCGGCGTCGGTTACGAGGTCGAGGTGGTGTTCGACGCCTTCCCCGACGATACGTTCATCGGCAGGATCGAGCAAGTCGATCCTTCGCTGACATTGGAAAGCGGGACGAGCGTTGTGCGGGCGTTGGTGCGCCTCGACGAAAGCTCATTCGCCAAGCCCCTGGTGCTGCCCATCGGCCTGAACGCCACCGTCGAGGTCATCGGCGGGCGCGCGTCGAACGCCATGCTCGTGCCGGTGGAGGCCTTGCGGGAGATCTCGCCCGGCCAATACGCTGTCTTCGTGATGGAGGATGGCGAGCCCACGCTCACCTTTGTCGAGGTCGGGTTGATGGACTTCACCTTCGCCGAGATCCTCTCTGGCCTCGAACCGGGCGATGTGGTCACGACCGGGATTGTGGAGACGAAGTAAATCGCTATTGGATATCGGGTATTTGCGGTCGTAACCGATCAGCACCCAATACCCACTATCCAATATCTGATACCCAAAATCTAACTATGAATGATCTCCAACCCATCATCGAAGCAACCAACATCAAAAAAATCTACGGCATGGGCGATATCCAGGTGGCGGCGCTGGCCGGCGTCGATGTGCGCATCGATCCGGGCGAGTTCGTGGCCGTGATGGGGCCATCCGGCTCCGGCAAAAGCACCCTGATGAACATCCTCGGCTGCCTGGATCGGGCGACCGAGGGAACCTACCTGCTGGCGGGGGAAGATGTCAGCGGTCTCGATAAAGCGCAACTGGCCGAGATCCGCAACCGCAAGATCGGATTCATCTTTCAATCCTACAACCTTCTGCCCCGCACGACAGCGCTCAAAAACGTGATGCTTCCCCTGGTCTATCGCCGCGGCAACGGCCTTTCTCACAGCGAGCGAGAGGAAAAGGCGAAAGCGGCGTTGGCGGCGGTAGGACTGGCGGACAGAATGCAGCACGAGCCCCACGAAATGTCGGGCGGGCAACAACAGCGCGTGGCCATCGCCCGGGCGCTGATCAACGACCCCGTCCTGATCCTGGCCGACGAGCCCACCGGCAATCTCGATAGCAGGTCGGGTGAAGAAATCATGGCCTTGCTACACGATCTGCACGCTAAAGGCAGCACCATCCTCATGGTGACGCATGAATCCGATATTGCGGAGCAAACTGAACGCACCATTCATATGCTCGATGGCGTCATCGAACAGGTCGTGCAGAATGGTGACGGAGGTGAAGTATGAGCGTCTCAGAAGTCTTCAATATCGCCTGGGAAGGCATCATCCGCAATAAAGTACGTTCGCTGCTGACCATGCTGGGCGTGATCATCGGCGTCGCCGCGGTCATCATCATGATCGCCATCAGCGCCGGCACCGAGGCGGCCATCGCCGAGCAAATTCAGGGCTTGGGCAGCAATCTGGCCTTTATCCAGGCTTCTTTCGGGCGGGGCAGGCCGGGTAGCGGGGACACCAGCGCCATGTTGGTCTACGAGGACACCGAGGTAGTCGAAAGCGTACCCGGCGTCATCGGCACGACGGTCGATCAAACCACGACGCAGACCGTGAAAGTGCAGGGCAACACGCTGACCGATGTGCCGGTCGTAGGCACGACCTCTGACTTTCCCTCTGTGCGCGATGTCGATATCGCTCAGGGCCGGTTCTTTAACGAAACGGAAGTGGATCGCAAGGCCAAAGTGGCGGTGCTGGGCTCCAATCTGGCCACCGAGCTCTTTGGAGATAGCGATCCCATCGGCCAGCAAATCACTGTCGACAACACCAAGCTCACGGTGATCGGCGTTGCGGACGACAAGGGCGTGGTGGGAAGCACCGATTTCGACGCCCAGCTTTACACGCCCATCACCGTGCTGTTCGATAAGTTTATTCCCAGCCAATTCGCCCGTTTCATGGGCAATCGGGTGCGGATTATCTATGCCGAGATCGACGAAGACGCCGATATGGAGCAAGTGCTCACCCAGATCCAGCTCAAGCTGGCCACCAGCAAAGATGTGCCGGTGGACGAATTGTCCTTCACGATTCAGACGCAGCAGGACATCATCGACACGCAGGGAGCGACGACCGAGGCCTTCCGTAGCCTGCTGGCCTGGGTGGCGGCGGTGTCCCTGATCGTCGGCGGCATCGGCATCATGAATATCATGCTGGTCAGCGTCACCGAACGCACGCGAGAGATCGGCATCCGCCAGTCGGTGGGGGCCACACCGAATGACATCCGTTGGCAGTTCCTCACCGAAGCGCTGATGCTCAGCCTGGTGGGCGGCCTGATCGGCGTGTTCGTCGGCGTGGGCGGCTCCTGGCTGTTTGGCGCCACCAGCGACATGCGCACCGTGATCGTCCCCACCTCGATTCTGCTGGCCTTTGGCTCGGCCGCGGCTGTCGGCATCTTTTTCGGATTCTATCCTGCAAACAAAGCGGCGCAACTCGATCCGATCGAAGCGCTGAGACATGAATAATGCGTGTTGCGTGGTCCGTGGTCCGTTTCCCTGGGATTCAATCGAACGCACCACGCAATACGCACCACGCAACACATTTCCCTTTCGGAGTGACAATTCCCCATGAAAAAACTGATCCCCACCTTTATCTTAATCCTGACGCTGTTCCTGGCCGCCTGTGGTGGCTCGACCGATGTGGCTGATAGCCCGAGCGCTGATCACACCCCGGCCAGCGCCGGCAACGCCAAGACCCAACTGAATGAAGACTACGAAAATGCGCTGCCCGCGTCCACGCAACTGATCATCGGCTCCCTGCAATTGGAAAAGGCCGGGCAAGCCATCGACGAAACGCTCGCCGCCGAGATACTTCCCCTCTGGCAAGCCTACCAGGCGCTGAGCAATGCCGACACGACCGCCGACGCCGAATTGCAAGCGGTCATCAAACAGATCCAGGATGCGATGGCCCCAGAGCAGATCCAGACCATCGCCGCACTGCAATTGACGGCGGAGGACGCCCAGCAACTGATGCAGGAGCAGGGCATCGGTTTTGGTCGTGGTCTCGGCGACGGAAACAAGGACGGGGGTGGGGCCGCGATGGGCGGTGGGGGCAGATCCGGCGGGGTGTTGCCAGGCGGCCGGCCGGGCGGCGGCCCTGGCGGTATCGAGCAGCTCAGCCCGGAAGCGCGCGCCACCGCGATTGCCGAGCGTTTCGGCGGAGACGACGCTGGCGTATTTCTCGAACGAGCGCTGCTGAATGCGCTGATCCGTGATCTGCAAGTGAAAACCGGTGAGGTCGATGCGGTTCAGGCCGAGCCGGGCGGCGGATTCGCCGGGCGTTTTGTGGAATCTGTGGCCGAAGCCAGCGGTGTCGCTGCGGAAACGCTGCAAGCGGGCCTGGATGAAGGCAAATCCCTGACCGCTGTCATCACCGAGAGCGGCGGCGATCTGGATGCTGCGCGGGAAGCCTTGCGCCAGCTATTTGCAGATCGTGGCCTGACGGCTGAAGAATTGGAGCTGCGCATCGATCAAATCCTGAACGGCGGCTAAGTGGTCGTCCAGGAATAACCTCCGGGAGGTCGCTGCTACGGTCTCGACAAACGAAGTGGCGTTGGCGACCTCCCGGAGGTCGGGAGCGGTGGGGTGAATACCGAGAGGTCGGGGCGACAAAACTACGCTTTGCGAGGAACTGGTGAGAGCAAAAGCATTAAGGTTTTTGGGATTTCAGTGGGTGTCTCCAATCAGACCTCCGGGAGGTCGCTGCTACGGTCTCGACAAACGAAGTGGCGTTGGCGACCTCCCGGAGGTCGGGAGCGGTGGGGTGAATACCGAGAGGTCGGGSCMGCTTTTGGGCTTGCGTTCGCTATCCTCATCTACTGGGGCCAGGTCCGTTTCAGCGGCTGGTGGTTGGACCAGTACGATTACGGGCCGATGGAATGGTTCTGGCGCACACTGACCTATCGCGGCCTGCGTCCCGCCCCTGACTCCGCCCCGGCCCCTGCTCCCGACCGCTCTCTTTCCTCCCGCCTGGGGCGGCTGGCCCGCGCCATCCCCACCTGGGTGATTTTGCTCCTGTGGGCGGGCGGATTGTTTTTCGCCTACGCTCACTTGTCGGATACCTCCTTGCCCGAGGTTGCGCGGCTGGTGTAGCCGCGGCCGACGCCCACGCCCCGGCCTGTGACGCCGACCCCGCGCCTGACGCCCACACCCATCCTCACGCCCGTCGTCGAGGCCGTGGTGCGCAACCCCGGCCGCAGCCGCGGGCGCTCTCTGGGAGATAGCGCTGGCTTTCGATGAGGAGATGGCTTTCGCCGAGATCGAGACCCTCACCGGGCCGCCTTACCTGGGCCGCCTGGCGGGATCGGCGCAGGGCCGGGCCGCGGGAGATTACATCGCCGCCCGTTTCGCCGCTTATGGCCTGCGCCCCGCCGGAGAAGATGGCGGTTTCTTCCAGCTCTTCACCCTGACGCTCAACACGCTCAGCGCCGAGCCCACCCTGCGCGTGACCGCACCCAATGGCGAAAGCCGCGACTACGACTTCCGCAGCGATTTCTCGCCGGTCATCCGTCATTTTACGGGCGGCGGCGAGGCTGAAGGCGAGGTCGTGTGGGTGCAAGACTGTGCGCACGACGATTTCGACGCCGTGGATGCCGTGGGCAAGATCGTTTTCTGCCGCAGCGGCGCTGAAGAGGAGCAAGGTCGGCAGGCGGTCGAGCACGGAGCGGCCGGGCTATTGCTGCTGGTCGAGCCAGAACAATATCCCCTGGATCGCATCGGGCCTTACCGCACATCCTGGCTGCCCCTACCCATCCCCGCCCTGCGCATCGCCCCGACCGTGGCGACCGGCCCGCATGCGGGCAGCGGCCTCACGCTCGACGATCTCAGCATCCATTACGAATCGATCCCGCTGGCGACCTCCGCCAGCATCGCCATTCCCGTCAGCGTCGATGAAAACGCCACGGGCCGCAACGTGCTGGGCGTTTTACCCGGCCGCGACCCCGCCTACGCCGACGAAATTGTCATCCTGGGCGGACACTACGACCACCTGGGCCAGGATCCCGACGGCACGGCCTGGGTGGGGGCCAACGACAACGCTTCGGGCGTCGCCACACTGCTGGAGATCGCCAGGATCTGGGAGGAGCAGGGCTATGTTCCCCGCCGCACCGTGCTCTTCGCGGCCTGGGATGCTGAGGAGCAGGGCCTGCTGGGCTCGATTCACTACGTCGAAAACCCCATCTACCCGCTGGACAACACCGTCGCCATGCTGCAACTGGACAGCGTCGCCGGCGGAGGCGGTTTTTACCTGGAAGCGCAGGGCGATCGCACCGCGGAAGCTACGCTTCGGTTCGCCATGGACCGGGCCGCCGAGTTGACGGAAAGCCGCCTGACGCTGGTGGATCCCGATGGCCGCAGTGACCAGATCTCCTTCCGCGAGGCGGGCATCCCTTCCTTGCTGCTCATCTGGAAAGGGGCCAACGAGGACAACCGCCCGGACGAGATCTCCGACGAGATCGAACCCTACCGTCTGGGTATGACCGGGCGCGCTGTGTCGCTGGCGCTGATGATGTTAGCAGAGGGGCGGTTGCCGTAGGGAGCGGGGATATGAGGCAATCGGGCGCGGATTGGATGTCATGTAACTTCGTTGGCTTGAATCTCATCCTATAATGGCTATAAGCAACCTATGCAATAATCGTTTGACCCCAAATCTCAGGAGCAAATCAATGGCTAATCTATTCAAGAATCTTTTCGGCGGGAAACCGGCTACACCTCCCCGCCCAACCGTAGCGGATGATCCCAATCGTCCCAAGCCCATTCATGTTTCCGATGCTGATTTCGACGAAGTAATCATGCAGGCGGACAAGTTAGCGATCATCGATCTCTGGGCTGAGTGGTGTAGCCCTTGCCACATGTTGGCCCCCACCATCGAGGACTTAGCCGTCGAATACGATGGGAGCATCATCGTCGCCAAGCTGGATGTGGATCACAATCCCGTCACGCCCGGGCGCTTTGGCATCATGGGCATTCCCACCGTGCTTTTTATCAAGAACGGACAGGAAGTGGATCGCATCGTCGGCGTGCAGGGATACCCCGCCTTTGTGAACCGCATCGAACGTCATCTGGATGTTTGAACGGGTGACTTGAGTCACAGCACATGAAAAATGCCGGACGGAAATTCACCTGTCCGGCATTTTTGTGTGATTCTGACTTGGTGTTGGCGTCTAATTCGCCACGATATTCACCATCCGCCCCGGCACGACGATGACCTTGCGCACGGTTTTGCCCTCGATCCACTTTTGCACGCGTTCGCTGGCCAGGGCCGCTGCTTCCAGGGTGGCCTTGTCCGCGTCGGCCGGGACTTCGATGCGGTCGCGCACCTTGCCCATCACCTGGATGGCGATCTCGACCACGTCTTCCTTGGCGAGTTCGGTATCTCCCACCGGCCAGGATTGGGTGTGGATGCTGTAAGGTTTGTCCAAACGAGACCACAATTCCTCGCTGATGTGGGGCATGGCCGGGGCCATCAGCAGTAGCAAGGACGTGATCGCTTCGTCCCAGGCCTCGGTGCCGTACACGGCCGTTTTCTTGGCCTCGACCAGCGTGTTGCTGAAGCCCATCAGCGCTGCGATCATGGTGTTGAACTTGAAATGCTCGTAGTCATCTGTGACTTTGAGAATGGTCTGGTGGGTGGCGCGGCGCAGAGCGGCGATTTCGTTCGCTGTCGGGGGGACGCCCTGCGGCTGTCCGCTCGGCGTTTTGACTACCAGCGACCACACCCTCTGCAAGAAGCGCTGCACGCCTTCGATGGCGCGTGGATTCCAGGGGCCGCCCTGCTCCCAGGGGCCAATGAACATCAAGAACGCACGCACGGCGTCGGCCCCATACTTGCCCACATAGTCGTCGGGGTTGACGACATTGCCGCGGGATTTCGACATCTTTTCGCCATCTTCGCCCAGGATCATGCCCTGATTGAACAGGCGCAGCATGGGTTCGTCGAAGTTCACCAACCCGGCATCGCGCATGACTTTGGTGAAGAAGCGCGTGTAGAGCAGGTGCATGGTGGCGTGTTCGATGCCGCCGGTGTATTGATCCACCGGCAACCAGCGTTCACCTTCGGCCGGATTCCAGGGCGTATCGTCGGGTGATAGCGTCTCGCCTTCCTTCCAATAGGGCGTTACGTAAGCATAGTGATACCAGGAGGAACACAGGAACGTGTCCATGGTGTCTGTTTCGCGCTTGGCGTCCGCGCCGCATTGTGGGCATTTCACGGAATGGAAACCTGCGTGGTGCTTCAAGGGGCTTTCGCCGGTGGGGCTAAACTCGGCGTCTTCGGGCAGCAACACCGGCAGGTCTTCATAAGGCACGGGCACAGTGCCGCAATTGGGGCAGTAGATGATGGGGATGGGCGCTCCCCACATGCGCTGGCGGCTGATCAACCAATCGTGCAGACGGTAGTTGGTCTTGCGTTGACCGGCGGCGTTAGCTTCCAGCCATTTGGCGGTGGCGTCGAAACCTTGGGGCCAGGGCAAACCATCAAACTGGCCGCTGTTGACCATCACCCCGCCCTCCTTCTGAGCAAAAGCGTCCTCCAGCGCGTCCGCGGCGGCTTCATCCCAGGCGCTGGCGTCTCCGGTATCATACACAGCCTGATCGACGATGACGATAGGCGTAGGGATGCCGTATTTGCGGGCGAAGGCGAAATCGCGTTCGTCGTGCGCGGGCACAGCCATGATCGCCCCGGTGCCATAACCCATCAGCACATAGTCGGCGATCCAGATGGCCACCGATTGGCCGTTGACTGGATTGATGGCGTAGGCGCCGGTGAAGACGCCGGTTTTTTCGCCAGCGTCGGTCTGTCGATCCAGATCGCTCTTGCGTTTGGCGGCTTCGACATAATTTCGCACAACGGACTGTTGCTCGGGTGTTGTGATTTGCTCGACCAGTGGATGTTCCGGCGCCAGCACGGCGAAGGTCATGCCGAAAGTGGTGTCAGGGCGGGTGGTGAAGACGCGGAAGCTGAGCCCGGGGTGATCC
>DUEF01000349.1 GCA_011176555.1 Caldilineae bacterium | reverse complement strand
ATATTGCCGTTGAACAGCTTTCTCGTGCGGTCTGGCCAGGCCCGTTTGAAGTATTTGGGGAACATCTCGTCGGCGGTGAGGATGTACAACGACCAGCCTTTCTTCTTCCTGAAGGTTTTGTGCAGGGCGATGTAAATCTGATTCATCTCCTGGAATTCCGACATGCGCTTGCCGTAAGGCGGATTCGAGATCAGAACCCCGTACTGCCGGTCGATCCACAAATCCCGCACATCTTTTTGCTCGAAGACGATATCCTGGCCCACACCGGCGTGGCGGGCATTGATCCGGCTCGCTTGAACGTACTCTTCCTCGATATCGTAGCCGAAGATCTGTAATTCGCCGGCAGGCAGGATGGCTTCTGTTGCCGCGCGGCGCGCGGCTCGCCACGCATCCGGCCCGGGCGCAGGCCACTGTTCGGAAGCGAAGCTTCTTTTGAGTCCGGGCGCGATATTTCGCCCGATCAGCGCGGCTTCGATCAGGATCGTGCCGGAGCCGCACATGGGGTCGATCAGCAGTCTGTCCCGGTTCCAGAAACTGAGCTGCACCAGGGCTGCGGCCAGCGTTTCTTTGAGCGGCGCTTGCCCCGACATCGCCCGGTAGCCGCGCTTGTGCAGACCCGCGCCCGAGGTGTCGATGGTCAGCAGCGCCACATCCTTCAGCATCGACACCTGGATCGTGAACGCCGCCCCGGTTTCGGGGAACCAATCGACGTGGTACGCGGTCTTCAGGCGTTCGACGACCGCTTTCTTGACGATGGACTGGCAGGCGCGCACGCTGCCCAGGGTGGATTTCACCGCCTTGCCGGTGACGGTGAATTGGCCGTCTGCGGTGATCCACGCTTCCCAGGGCAGGGCTTTCGTCTGTTCGAAGAGCTCATCGAACGTGACGGCTCGGAATTCGCCCAGTTTGAGGAGCACGCGGTCGGCGCTGCGCAGCCAGAGATTGGCGGTGGGGATGTCCGCGACGCTGGCCTCGAACTCGATGCGTCCTTCCGAGACCTTGATCTGCTCGAATCCAAGCGCCTTCACCTCGTTCTTGACCACGCGCTCCAGGCCGAAGGCGGTGGTGGCGATCAGGGTGACCGGGTCGGGGGCAGGAGGCTGGGCGGGTGCTGTCATCGGGTGGGATCGATGATGACTTTGAGTGAGTTTTCGGCGCGGACCACGAGCTGAAAGCCCAGTTGCGTCTCGGCCAAAGGCAGGCGATGGGTGATGAAATCCGCCACTGGCACGCGGCCGTGCTGCAGGAGCGTCAGCGCCTCACGCAGGTCGCGGGGAGCGGCGGCGTAGGTCGAGGTCAGGGTGACGCCCTTGATGTAGAGCTCGTACGGCTCGAAAGGGATTTCCTGGCCGGGCGTGTTGATGGCGTACAGCAGCACGGTTGCGCCTTTGTCGGCGGCCTGCATCGCTTGCCGGAAGACCGCTGGCGCTGCCGTGCAAACGATCACCTGGTCGAATCCCCGGCCATCGTTGAGTTCCAGCGCCCGTTCCACCACATTTTCTTCCAGGGCGTGGACGGTGGCGTCCGCGCCGGAATCCCGGGCGGCCTGCAGGCGGAATTCGTTGATGTCGGTGGCGACGATGCGGCCCGCGCCCATCGTTTTCACCAGGCGTATGTTCAATAGCCCGGACAGGCCGCTGCCCAGGACCAGCACACTGTCGCCCGGCTGCATGTTCACCTTGCGTTGCCCGCGCACCGCGCAGCCCAGCGGCTCGACAAACGTGCCGATTTCGTAAGACATGCTGTCCGGCAGTTTGAGCACGCCGCCCTTGTCTACATTGATTTTGGGCACGCGTACGTATTCGGCATTGCCGCCGGGATAAAACTTGGTGGAGTGCAGCGTGTGGCAGAGCGTGTGTTCGCTCCGCTGGCAGTAATAGCAATCGTTGCAGGGCACGTGGTGCGTGAAGACCACCCTGTCCCCCACCTGGAAATCGTCCACCCCGGCCCCGATCTCGGCGATGTCGCCCGTCACCTCGTGCCCCAGGACGATGGGCGCTTTCTTGATGCGATACCACTCCATCACATCGGACCCGCAGATGCCGCTGGCGAGCACCTTGACCAGCACCTCACCGGGGCCGATCTGTGGTCGAGGCATTTCTTCCAGGCGGATATCGTTGTTGTTGTAGTACATGGCGACGCGCATAAGTCAATCTCCAGTAAACCGGGAAACCAGTAAACCAGTAAACCGGGAAACCGGGAAGCTCGGGTGCATATCGGCCCGGTTTACCGGCTTCCTGGTCTACGGGGCTACCGGCCTACCGATTTTTAATCTCCTCATACATCTCGAAGGCTTCGGCGGGCGTGGCGTTGTTGTGCACGACTGCGCGTACGGCCTGCACCATCGCTACCGGCGCATCCGATTGGAAGATGTTGCGGCCCATGTCCACGCCGGCCGCGCCGGTCTGGATGGCGTTGTAGGCCATGGTCAGCGCGTCCATCTCGGGGATTTTCTTGCCGCCGGCGATGACGACGGGCACGGGGCAGGTGTTGATCACGCGCTCGAAGTTCTCGCAGTAGTAGGTCTTGACGATGCGAGCGCCCAACTCGGCGGCGATGCGCGAGGCCAGGCTCAGGTAGCGGGCGTCGCGCACCAGGGCCTTGCCCACCGCGGTCACGGCCAGGGTGGGGATGCCGTAGCGCTCGGCCTCATCGACCACCTGGGTGAAGGCCAAGAGGGTGTCGCGCTCGAAGTCGGAGCCGACCAGAATCGAGAAGGCCACCGCCGAAGCGTTCATGCGGATGGCGTCTTCCATGGAAACGGTGATGCCCTCGTGCAACAGATTCTTGTTGAGGATGCTGGTTCCGCCCGACACGCGCATGATGATCGGCACATCGACGCGAGGGTCGGTGTAGTAGCGCAGCGCCCCGCGGGTGAGCATCAGGGAGTCGGCATAAGGCAGCAGGGGCTCAATCGTCTGGTCGAGTTGTTCCAGACCGCTGGTCGGGCCCATGAAGTAGCCGTGGTCTACGGCAAACATCAGTGTCTTGCCGGTGTCGGGTTTGATGATGCGATTGATGCGGTTTTGCATACCCCAGTCCATCATGGTTTGGTTTCTCCTGAGTCGTTGGGTTGAATGTGAAGAGCGTAAAGCAAAAAATGGCGTAGCCACAACTGTCAATTGTCATTGCGAGGAGCGGTTTTTGCGACGAAGCAATCCTCGATCATGCCGCTTGGAGATTGCTTCGCCAAAAAACGGCTCGCAATGACACAATGAACGCACACGACGTTTGCGGGGTAACCCCGTTAAGAAAGCGAGTGTACAAGACATTTCGTAGCGTGACCATGATAGCCTCAAGGCGTCATTACGGCAAGATGACAATCTGTTCATTTCCCGTCCCGCTTACAGAATTGGTGCGTCATAGCTGGTAGAATGAGATTGGTTCCGCCAGACCCCGTCGTTGAAACGCCGGGCTGATACGCAAAACCCGTTGAAACGGGTTGCGCGCTCCACCAGGCGAACGTGTTTCAACACGTTTTTTGTAACAGCCTATGAATTCATTCATTGGTTGCCGCCCAAACATGCCATTTCACCCCCCATCTGCACGCTTCCGCATCGCCAAATGCCGCCATCTCGGGCGTTTGTTGGCGCGCGTCCTTGTTTTGATGGCGTTGTTCGCGCTGGCGTGGCCGGCCAGCGCTTATGCCGGGGCGCCCATCCCGCCTGGCTCCACCGCCCGGCCTGCATCCGACCAGTCTCTGCCTCCCGCCCAGTACCTGCCCCTGGTCGGTGGCTCATCCCCATATCTCGGACACTCCACCTGCCACACGATTCCCGGCGCAAGCTTCGCTTCCCTGCCGGTTTTGCCGCCCCCCAGCGACCGCCCCGCCGCCGCTCACGCCGACCTGAATCTGGCGCTGCGCGGCTACGAGCCGGTGGAGGCGGCCAAAGGGCTGATCTGGCTGGACGGCCCCACAGATCCGTTGGCTCCCAGGCTGCAAGGCCTGTTCCAACCACAGCGCCATCCCCCCATCACCGCCACCTACCGGGTGAATGATTGGGATTGGGACTGCAACTGCCGGGGTGAAACCCTCACCGACCCGGAAGTGACGCTGGCCGCGCTGGAAACCGCGCCCTACGAGACGTTGCATGTGCCCGAGTCGGGCTACGAGATCGGCAATGGGTACGAAGTGTTGGTGCTGTACGCCACGTCCGACAGCATCACGCTCAAGTACACGCGCACCGATAGCGTCGTGTCCGGCTACACCCTACACCTGGAAAACATTTGCGTGGAAGAAAGCCTGTTGGCGCTGTACAAAACCCTGAACGCCGCCGGCCGGTCGGAATTACCGGCGCTGGTCGAGGGACAGGCATTCGCCCGGGCCCGCGCCGACGCCATCCACGTCGCCATCCGCGATACCGGGCAGTTCATGGATCCGAGATCGTATAAGGACTGGTGGTAGGGGAAGATCTGACAGGTCTCGGCTGTCCGACTCCCCGTTTCCGATAATGCTCGGCCAATGTGCATATGATCGGGCGCGCGTTTGCCAGGGGATGTCTCACGTGCGTTCGACATGACGTTCCTCCCTCCCGTCCTTTCGCCCCCTCCCACACTCCCACACTCCCACGCTCTCTCCCTACCCAAACCTCCCGTCTGACACCTGCTCTCGCACCGCCCCCCTCGCTGCTTCCAACCAGCCCACGCGTGCATCCGGCCTGTGGTCGAACTCCGGCACATACGGCTTCACATCCAATAGCGGCGTGCCATCGAGCACGTCGATGTCGTCGACCAAGAGCGTATTGTCTTGCACAGCCAGCAGCCGCACCACCGATAAGCCGATAGGGTTCGGGCGGTTGGGTGCTCGTGTGGCAAAGATGCCCCTGGGCTCCGAATCCATGAACGGCGTCACGATCAGCGCTGTATCCTTCACCTCGTGAAAGTGGTAGAGCAGGATGATGTGAGAGAAGCCATCCAGGTCCTTCAGCCCCTTTGCGTGTTCGGGAAAAATCTCGACTCGGCCAGGCCCGCTGATCTTGCCCGTAGGCTGGATGGGCATGGCCGAAAGGTCGGTGAAGGGACTGTGGATGATGCCGATGGGGTTGTAGGTCATGTGTCGGAGGTTGGAGAACAATCAACAGAACCGTTCGTCTCCAGGCCAGAAACCGGTATTCTGCAACCCGTTTATGGACATTACAGAAATAAAACGGTAATAGGTTGGAGCGACCTCCGGGAGGT
>DUEF01000348.1 GCA_011176555.1 Caldilineae bacterium | reverse complement strand
GTTTCATTTCTCAGGGCGTAGGCGTAGGGTCGGGCGGTAATTGATCCGCCTTGAAAAACTCCGTACGGCGCTGTTCGCATTCGGGGTGCGCTAAAAAGCCCGTGTCGGAACAAACTTCTCTTTTGACAACGTTCGCGGGAGGCGAAAAACGGCGCACGGGGAGATCTTTGTGCGCATCTTGCATGAATTGCCGCCAGATGGGGGCGGCGCTCCGCACGCCGCTGAGGTGATTCATCTCCCGGTTGTCTGTGTTCCCCACCCAGACGCCTGTCACCAACTGTGGCGTGTACCCCACCGTCCAACCATCTCGCCAATCGTCGGTGGTGCCGGTTTTGGCGGCCACCGGACGGTCGGGCAACTCCAGCAAGCGGGCCGACGCGCCAAAGGCGGGCCGACGCGCATCCTGATCGCTGAGAATGGAGGTAATGAGAAATGCATGTGCGGGTGACATCACCAACGACCCCGAACGTCCCGTGTTGTCTTCGAGCAGATCGCCCCCGTCTGTTTCGACGGTTAAAATGGCGTGGGGCTCGATGCGCTCACCTCCGTTGGCGAAAACCGCAAAGGCTCCTGTCATCTCCAGCAGGCTCACCTCGCCGCCGCCCAGAGTGAGTGACAACCCGTAATCAGGCCGGGTCAAGGTAGTAATGCCCAGGCGCTCAGCCAGCTGGATCAACGCGGGGATGCTGGCATGTTGGAGCGCCTTCACCGCGGGGATGTTGTAGCTGTTAGCCAATGCCGAACGCACGCTGACCGGGCCGTGGAACTTGCCATCGTAATTTTTGGGAACGTATGGCGGGCGTCCAGCGCCATCGGGGAACTGGGTTTTTTCATCCATGATAATTTTCGCCGGCGTCCAATAATCTTCGGGCATTTCAAAGGTGGCCAGGTAAGTTAGCGGCTTGATGACGCTGCCGGTTTGGCGGGGAGCCAGCGCCATATTTATCTGACCGTCGATTTCATCATTGTTGAAGTCGGGGGAGCCGACCAGCGCCACGATTTCACCCGATTCTGGCGCGATCGCCACCAAAGCGGCATTATTGGCGTTAGCGTTGATTTTTTGCAAGGCGTCGATGCCCTCTTGCACAGCGTCTTCGGCGAGTTGTTGCAAGTGTAGATCCAAGGTCGTCGTGACACGCAAACCGCCCTTGGAAACGACATCGGCGCCGTAGGTTTGTTCAAGTTGCCGTCGCACCATGAGCACGAAATGGGGATGCGGGAATCCCGAGCCGTCCGAAGCCAGAATTTCATCCTGGCCTTTGCCTTCCCATTCGAGCCAGGCGGCTGTCGCTTCGTCCGGCGTGATGAAACCATGCTCCACCATCAGACGCAAGACATCCGCCTGTCGGTCTCGAGCGCGATCCCAATTTCGATAGGGGTCATACAATCCCGGCGCCTGGGTGAGCCCAGCGATCAGCGAGGACTCGGCCAGGGTGAGGTGGCTAGCGGGTTTATCGAAGTAAGTTTGTGCGGCGGCCTCAGCGCCAAAAGCCAGGTTTCCGTAAGGGATGTGGTTCAAATAGATCTCGAGGATCTCGTCCTTCCCGTAACGCCGGCTGATTTCGATGGCGAGTATGGCTTCTTTGAGCTTGCGCGTGAGCGTCTTTTCGGCGCTCAAGAAGGTCAGTTTCACCAGTTGTTGGGGGATGCCGCTTCCGCCAGGGAGGCGTTCATCCTGTTTCAGCACGTAATACACAGCTCGGGCTACGCCCACCGGATCGACGCCAGGATGGTGATAAAAATTGGGGTCTTCGACCGCCAGAGTGGCGTTAATCAGATGGTGGCTGATGCTGGCCAGGGGCGTGATCGTACGCCGCCCGGCATCGTTCGGAAAAATCTCGTAAAGCAGATTGCCTTCCCGATCGTAAATGGTTGTCGTCTTGAAGGTGTTGGCGCGATCCCGGAGCTCTTCCGGCGCGGGCAGCGTGGCGGCGATGTGCGCGTATCCGATCAAAAAAATCCCCGCCACGAACAGCAGAAAAACCGCGCTTAGCAAGAGGATAAACGCTAAAGGGTTGGAAAATGAAGAAGAACGTCGAGACATGGAAGTATACTGCTCACGCTTCGGCGTTGGTGGCGAATGGGCCTGTGTGAGCGACCGCCTGGGACCAGAGTCGCTTCAGCGCGCTCTGAATGGTGCTGTGGAGCGCTGGATCCTGTTGAGCTAACGCCAGTTTACCATACTCCTCTGCGTCCAACAGCAGGGGCCGACCCTCGGCGGGAATCCAGAGGTCCAGAGCCAGGTCTCGCCAGATCAAAACGCCGGTCTGGGCGTCGTAGACAACTGGATAGGTAAAATTGACGTAATGGCCCTTGAGCGGGCAGACGGAGGACAGTGTTGGACATAACTGCCCGAGAGCAGCGACGCCGGTATTATTTCGACGAAGTTCGAGTCGTAATCGTTCCACGACGATCTCCCAATCCATTCCATCCGGCGCTTTGCTGCCATCGTAGAGTGCAAAGATGTTGTAGTAACGCTGGCGATAGAAGGTCTCGACCAGCAAATCGCCCTCGCCAAAAGTGACATAGGGCAATAGCATCGAGGCTCGCTGCCAACGCGCCAGCACGACAATGTGCTCTGAATCGTCCAGGAGCCAGCCGCTGTAACTAACAAGGATGTGACCGTTGTGGTCCGCCTTATGGATGAGTATCGTGGATTGTCCCATGCGGGTATGGTACTTATTACACGGCGGCAGGTCAAAATCCCAAATACAACGCACATTCTGTTGGCGCATTTTGGGAAAACTTGGGAAAAGCACTTGACAACGAACAAATGTTCGTTTATACTGGTGTTGAAATCAGAACATTTTTTCGGTTCATCTTCTTCCTTCGAGGATTACGCAATGGCTACAAAAAAACTAAGACCACGCCAGGAACGCATTTTGGAGTTCATTCGGGAGTATCTCGATGAGCATGATTATCCGCCCACGATCCGGGAAATTGGGGCGGCGGCGGGCATCTCTTCCACAT
>DUEF01000347.1 GCA_011176555.1 Caldilineae bacterium | reverse complement strand
ACTGAACTCGCCCGCCGCGTCGCTCAAGCAATGGATGTCTAACCCGACCATCTCCAACCAACTCGATAGCCTGGACAACTCCAAACCACTGATGACATACAACGTCACGCCGCGCTCCTGGAGCATGGCATAACGGCGGGAGAGATCGACGCCGCGCGGGGGCAAAGGGAAGGGGTTGACAGCGCCGGGATTGTACACACAAATGCCCAGAGCGCCTTCATCCACCATATCGACCGGCGCTAAATTGGGGCCTGCCAGGCTGGGCAAGCGTAAACGCGGCAGGAATGAGCCCACTATCAGGTTGAGTCCTGCAATACGGGGGGGGAATGTGT
The DNA here is from genome assembly GCA_011176555.1 of Caldilineae bacterium. Taxonomy (GTDB): domain Bacteria; phylum Chloroflexota; class Anaerolineae; order J102; family J102; genus DUEF01. The sequence continues at coordinate 9,582 of DUEF01000347.1, read as the reverse complement.
CATTCACGTTAGCGCCCCATCCAGGTGGGTTTACGTTTTTCGACAAAAGCGGCCATGCCTTCCTTCTGGTCTTCAGAGGCGAAAAGCATCTGGAAAAGACGCCGTTCGTGCGCCAGACCTTCGTGCAAGCTCAATTCGAAGGCTTTGTTCACGGCTTCCTTGCCCAAACGCGCGGCCAGCGGCGCTTGCCGGGCCACTTTCGCCGCCAGTTTCAGCGCTTCATCCAGGTAAGTTTCCACCGGCGTCACATGATTGACGAGGCCGTAGTCTTTGGCTTCCTCAGCGCCCAACATGCGTCCGGTTAAAACCATTTCCATGGATACAGCTTTGCCCACGGCGTGGGTCAGGCGTTGCGTGCCGCCAAAGCCGGGGATGATGCCCAGGTTGATCTCCGGCTGACCGAATTTGGCCGATTCACTGGCGACGATCATGTCGCAGCTCATGGCCAACTCGCAGCCGCCGCCCAGGCAATAACCGCTCACCGCGGCGATAATGGGCTTGTTGATGTGGCGAATGGTTTCCCATTTGGCGATGATGTCGTTGCTGAGCATGTCGATAGCGCTGGCGTTGGCCATCGCCTTGATGTCGGCGCCGGCGGCGAAGGCTTTTTCGTTGCCGGTAATGACGATGCAGCCGACGTTGGGATCGGCGTCGAAGGCCAACAGCGCCTGGCCCAATTCTTCCATCAAGTCAGGGCTGAGGGCGTTGAGCGCTTGGGGGCGGTTGAAGCGGATAAGGCCGACATGGGCGTCGGTGATTTCGGTTAGGATGTAGTTCATAATGGATATTGGGTATTGGATATTGTGGCTGCTCCGCCTACTCTAGCTAGATCGCCAGATCCGGCGGCTTTAGAATTCTCGTATCGTTCCGCAATGACACTCACAGTGTACGACATATTTCCGCACCTGCCAATTTCACTTTTCCATATTTCCTTTCCGCAGCAGTGCATGCAACACGCGTCCCTCACGCCATGTTCTTGCCGCCGTCCACATGCCAGGCCACGCCGGTCACGTAGCTGGCCGCGTCGGAGGCGAGCCACAGGCACAGCGCGGCCACTTCTTCCGCTTCGCCCAGACGAGCCAGGGGGATTTCGCCGCGCCAGCGCGCCATTTGCGCCGCATCTTCCCGCAGGTGTTCGGTCATGGGTGTGACGATGACGCCGGGACAGACAGCGTTGACGCGGATGCCGTAGGGGGCGAATTCCCGCGCCGCTTCTTTGGTGAATCCGACCAGACCGGCTTTGCTGGCGGCGTAGGCCGAGCGCAGGTACAACGGCTGGGATTTCCCGGCGATGGAGGCGATGTTGAGGATGACGCCGCCGCCCCGATCCCGCATACGCCGGGCCGCATGTTGCGTGCACAGAAAAGGCCCGGTGAGATTGACATCCAATGTGCGCCGCCAATCGGACAGGGGGTGGTCGAAGAGCGAATGGACGGGTTCGATGCCGGCGTTGTTGACCAGAACATCGATCTGGTCCCAGCGCTGGTCGATGGCCCCGAACATGGCGCTCACCCGGGCCGGGTCAGCCACATCGGCGGGGAACGCGAAAACGTCCGAGCCAGTAGCGCTCAGGTCGGATGCCGCGCGTAGCGCGCTTTCAGCATCGATGTCATTGACGCAAACCCGCGCGCCCGCTTCGGCGAAGGCGCTGGCAATGGCCAGACCAATGCCCCGCCCCGCGCCGGTGACGCAAACCACCTTGTGAGAAAAATCGTAGCTGGGTGACATTTGTCTACTTGCTCACCTAACAATTCTCGACATGACGCCAGTGCTCCGGATCATATTCGTACAACCAACGCTGTGCGCTCTGAGCCAGCAGCGCCGCGCCCACCACCAGCGCTTCTTCATCGATCTGAAAATCCGCCGTGTGCAGCCTGTGTTTACCAGGCCAGGCCGGATTGTGGGCGCCAATGCGGATGAATGAGCCGCGCGTCTTGCAGCTATACCAGGAAAAATCCTCGCCGCCAGTGGTTTTTGGCGCTTCCACCACATGATCGACCCCAAAAAGCTGGCCGCCGATGCGTGAGACGAAACCAGTCAACTGGCCATCGTTGATCACGGGCGGGTTACCACGAAAATAGCGATAGCGGTAATCGCCACCCAAATGGCGGGCGATAGCGGCCACATCCTCAAGTTCCTGTTGCAGTTGATTGCGAATGGCCGGGTCGAAACTGCGAACGGTTCCTTCCAGAAACACCCGGTCACAAATGATGTTCTCCCGAGTGCCTCCTGAGATCGTTCCAAACGTGACCACGCCCTCGTGGATGGCGGGGATACGGCGAGACACCAGGGTCTGAGCGGTGTTGATCACCTGCGCTGCCAGCACGATGGCGTCGACGCCCAAGTAGGCGTAAGCACCATGCGCGGCTTGCCCCAGAATCTCCATCTCGAAGCGATCTGCCGCCGCCATCATCGGCCCCGGCCGCACACCGATCTTGCCCACCTCCAGGCTGGGATCCACGTGCAAGCCCAGGATGACATCGACATCTGCGGTCACGCCCTCCTCGACCATGAGCTTGGCCCCACTGTAGCCGTCGACGCCGATGCGTTCTTCCGATGGTTGAAAAATCAACTGGATCCGCCCCCGTAATTCCCCTTCATGGCGTTTCAGGATTTCGGCTGCGCCCAGGAGCATGGCGGTGTGGGCGTCGTGGCCGCAAGCGTGCATGACGCCGGGCCGCTGCGAGGAAAAGGGCAGCCCCGTCTCTTCCTGGATGGGCAGCGCGTCCATGTCCGCGCGCAGAGCGATAGTGGGGCCGTCACCGTTGCCGATCCAGCCCACGACGCCGGTGCGCGCGACTTCGGTTTCGTGGGGAATGCCCAGATCGTGGAGCCGGTGCGCGACCAGGGCCGCGGTGCGATACTCCTCGAAGGAGAGTTCCGGCCATTGGTGCAGCGTGCGCCGGGTTTCGATCAGTTTGGGGGCGATGGCTTGGGCTTCGGAGAGCATGGTGGAATTTCGGATTGCGGATTTGGTAAGGATCAAAGATTAAAGATTAAGGAGGCGAGGATCGTCTGTCGCCTCCTTTGATCCTTAATCTTTAATCTTTGGTTGTCTCGCTGAACAATGCCATATAGTCGCTCAGATCGTCGATTTCTTCAAACTTCCAGGTGGCTTCGATCGCCTTATCCATCTGCTCTGGGGTGAGAACGCCGGAGGCGTTGGCGCGGAATTTGGCGACCAATTCCTCGTCGGTCAGCGGATTTTCGGGCGAGCCTTTGGCGTGGTCTACCTGGGCGGTGTATTTCTCGCCCGCCGTGGTGGTGATGCTGACACGAGCGCGTTTGACACGGGGGAAGAGCGCGTCGATTTCCGGGTCGGCGACGACGTTGATCTTGCCGAGTAAATCCCAGATCACTGGATCCTGTAATTTTTCGTCGGAGAAGGAGCTGGGCAACACAGCGCCATCGGCCAGGGCCGCGGCGATGACGTAGGGCAGGCTGTGGTCGGCAGTTTCGCGGGTCTTGGGCTTGTATTTGCTGGGGTCAGAAAGGATGTCGGCCCCGCGCACGGTGGTCTCGACCAGCACTTCCGCGATCTGGTCGGGGGCAAGATGATGTTCTTGGCGGATCTGCAGGGCGGCCGAAATCGGCTGGTGGGTGAGAGCTTCGGTAGGGAAGGCTTTGTAGCCGCAGCGGGTGATGAGGAATTGCTCGCCCAGGCCGTCCAGCAACACTTCAGGATGCCATTCCACGTTGTTCAACACCTCGAACAGGCCTTCTTTCCCCTCCAGCACCTCAACCGGCCCGCTGTACCCTTCCCGGGCCATCAGCGCGGCAATGACGCCCGCCTGGCTGGCCAGGGGATCGGCGGTATTCTTCATGTTGGTGAGATGTCCGGCCACGACGCCGCCCAGCGTGAAGTGGCTGCTGCCGCTGATGCCGGTGGCGGCCACCAGTTGATCGAGGTCGAGATCGTACATGCGCCCCGCCACCAGCGGGCTCACGAATTGCGTGAGCGTGGCGTGATGCCAGCCCACTTCCCGCACGCCCGGCTCCGCGGCGTGGCACCAGCGCAATTCCAGTTCGTAGGCGATGAGGATGGCGATGAGCGCATCTTTGCCGCTCTTGCCGTTGGCTTCGGCCGCGGCCAGGGCCGCACCGATCATGTCGGAGGGATGGCTGGGGTCGTTTTCCCAGTAGATGTCGTTGTAATCGAGGGCGCGGGTGAGCAGGCAATTCATCAGGGCCGCGTTGGGTGCGTTGGTCTTGCCGCCCGCGCCGATAATCGTGGCTTCGGGAACGCCGCCCAGCTTGTCGGTGAAGCGATACATCATCGCCATATCGTCGTTGTGCACGGCCGCCAGGGCGCAGCCCATGCTGTCGAGCAGGAAGCGCTTGGCCTCGTAAATGGCGTCGGCGGGGATGTCGTCGTACTGGAGGTTGGCTGCAAATTCAGCCATTTGTTTGCTGATGGACATGGGGATACCTGGAATGCTGTGAGAAGGGATGGAATGTTGGTTAGGGAAAAACGGGTATTGGATATTGGGTATTGGGTAGTGTACGAATATCCAATACCCAATATCTACTACCCAATATCGAAGGTCACGCCGCTTGTTCTGCTAACTTCTGTCGTGTGTACGCCACCAAGCCTCCGGCGTCGATGATGGCCATGACGTCGGCGGGATAGGGGGGAAAGTGGAATGTGCCGGCGGCGCAGCGGATCTCGCCCGCGTTCATATCGATTTCGATGATCTCGCCATGTTCGATGGCGTCGACTGCCTCGGCGTTGGTGATGGCGGGTAAGGCGTTGTTGATGCAATTGCGGCCATAGATGCGGGCGAAGGATTTGGCGATAATCGCGCCCACGCCTGATTCCGTCAGACAGACGACCGCCTGCTCGCGCGAGCTGCCGTTGCCCCAGTTCTTGCCGGCCACGATGATGTCGCCCGGCTGCACGTTGCCAGCGAAGCTGGGGTCCAGGTCTTCCAGCGCGTATTGCGCCATTTCCGCGGGATCGCTGACGGTGTAGGTGTATTTGCCGGGGAAGATGACGTCGGTATTCACGTCGTCACCGTATTTCCAGACCCGGCCTTTGATGGTTTTCATAGATTTCTCCGAAGGTGCCAGACACTTATGCAGTGTCACTCAATTGATTGTTAGCAGTAAAATTCAAGGACTCAAGCCTTCCAAATTTGATTGCCGATGCTTTTGAATTTGCTGATGCTCAACTGCCCTCTTTCATTGCGGGCTTTCGATCCGGGTTCTCGCAACGCATTCTCGATTTCTTGCCGATATGCTTCATACACTTCAATCGGTTCAAAAAACGCATCAATGAGTACAAGCATGACCGAATCCCACTCCTTGTCGAGTCTGATTCTTCCCACGCGCTGACTCGGTTTGGATTTGGGAAGAACACGGCGAGTTTTTATTTGAACTCGGCGTCCGTCAGTAGTCGTTGCGTCATATCCCGCTTGACGCGCTGTCGACAATGCTAAATCGAAAAGGGAAGCTGCAGTGTGTTCTCCAATTTCACCAGTAATTCCAAGCGGCTTTCCTGTAATTTCATAATACCGTCTTGCAACGAGTTTTGCCACCAAAATAACATCATCCAAGTTACTCAACTCAAGGTTAGCAAGTGCGGTTTCTGTATTCGGGTCATACATAGCATCTCTTCTGGTTTCTTGATCGGCTACAAATCCTTGGGATGGACGATTTCCCCCGCCACGGCCGCGGCCGCGACGACATAGGGACTGCCCAGGTAGATTTCGCTGTCGCGCGTGCCCATGCGGCCGCGGAAGTTGCGGTTGGCGGTGCTGATGACCACGTCGCCCACCGCGGGGACGCCCATGTGGTTGCCCATGCAGGCGCCACAGCCCGGGCTTTCCACCATCGCTCCCGCCTCCACGAAAGTCTGGATGTAGCCGGCTTTGAGCGCTTCCAGGTAGACTTGCGACGAGGCGGGGGTGACGATCAGGCGGGTTCCGGGGGCGACTTTGCGCCCTTTTAGCACCGACGCGGCCGCGGCCAGGTCTTCCAGGCGACCGTTGGAGCAGGTACCGAGATAGGCTTCGTCGACATGCACGCCAGCGAAAGCGGAGAGCGGTCGGACGTTATCCACGCGGTGGGGCGCAGCGATGACGGGCTCGATCCGCCCGGCGTCGTAGTTCAGCTCGCGGGCGTAGCTGGCCCCCGCGTCCGGGTAAACTGGCTCGAACGTTCTCTTGGCCCGACCTTCCAGATAGTCGAGAACCACCTGGTCGGAGGGGATGTAGCTGTTCTTGGCGCCCATCTCCGCCATTAGATTCGGCAGCACAGCGCGGGATTCCAGGCTCATGGCCGCGATGGCTTCGCCATACCACTCCACCGACATGTACAGCGCGCCGTCGTTGCCCAGGTCGCCGATTACGGTCAGCGCCAGGTCTTTGGCGGTGACGCCGGGCGCCAGTTGGCCATGCACGACGATCTTCAGGCTTTCGGGCACGCGCAGCCACAGCTTGCCCAGCGCCCAGATGCTGGCCATCTCGCTGCGGCCAATGCCCGCGGCGAACGCGCCCATCACCCCGGCGTGGGGCGTGTGCGAGTCGGAGCCCAGCACCAGTTCGCCGGGTAGCGAAAGCCCTTCTTCCACCAACACCTGGTGGCAGATGCCCCGGCCCACATCGTAAAAATGCGTGACGCCCTGCTCCCGCACGAACTCGCGGATGATGCGATGATTCTCCGCGTGCTTGGTGCTGGGCGCGGGCGCGGCGTGGTCCAGGACGATGGCGATCATATCCGGATCGTAGATCTTTTTCCCGCCCATCTTCTTGAAAATACCGTAGATGGGGGCGGCGTTGTCGTGAGAAAGCGCGGTGTCAGGCGTCACTTCCACGATCTGGCCGGGCTGAACGGATGCCAGACCGGCTTTTTTAGCTAGGATTTTCTCGGCGAATGTTTGAGGCATGAGGGTCTCCTAAACTACCAGCCGCTCCTTGAACGGCAAAAAGGTCATGAAATCGGCGTGGTGGACGATGTAGGCCTCGGTGGTGCGTTTGATGAGATCGCCTTCGGCGGCGTGGGCGGCGATGATGTGCAGCACCGGCGCAGGCACGCCGCATTCCTCGGCCAGCGAGACGCCGGAAAAGGGATGACGCACGTATTTGCCGTACGCGCCCTGCACCGACCGGCCGTTCTCGTCCAGCTCGTATTCCAGCAGCTTGCCCACGTCCGCCAGGATCGCCCCGGCGATGACCACATCCAGGTCGATGGGCAGGTCGTCGCCGAAGAATTCGATCATGGTCAGGGCGCTTTCCTGGGCCACATGCACCACCGCGCGCTTGTGGGCCATGAAGCTGACCTTGAGGTCGGGGCCAGCCTTGAGCGTGAAGGGGATGCGCTGGAGGTCTTCGCCTGTCAGCACGCTGCGTTCCAGGGCCAACTCCCAGGTTTTGGTGGTTTTTGCTCGAAGATCATCATCCTCGATCCAGGCCAGTTCGGGCCAGAGTTCATGAATATCCATTTCGTCCTCCTGCGAAGTTCAATAGAACGCAGATGACGCTGATGGCGCAGATTGCCTAGATTTTTGGGTTTTATCTGCGCGAATCTGCGAAATCTGCGTTCCATTGCTTGGTTGTCTGGCGAACTATTTCAGCTTCGCAATGATCGCATCCGTCATTTCGGTGGTCGAAGCCGCGCCTTGTTCCAGCGCTTGCTGCGAACCGCGCAGTTTCATCATGTCGTAGGTGCGCACCTCGCCTTCGGCCACGACCTCGGCGATGGCCTGGCGGATGCGGGTGGCTTTTTCGGTCTCGCCGATGTGATCCAGCATCATGCAGGCGGAGAGGATCATGGCGATGGGGTTGACGATGGAGGTCTCGTAATCGGCATATTTGGGTGCAGAACCATGTGTGGGCTCGAAGACGGCCACTTCTTCGCCGATGTTGGCGCTGCAAGCGAAGCCAAGTCCCCCGACCAGCCCCGCGAACCCGTCCGAAATGATGTCTCCGAACATGTTGCCGGCCACGATGACGCCGTAGTCCTCGGGATTCTTGGTCAGCCACATCATCTGGGCGTCGATGTTGGTGTTCCACAGATCGATGCCGGGATATTCCTTTTGCATCTCCAACCCGATAGCGAGCATCATGCCGGAGGTTTCGCGGATGACGTTGGGTTTTTCGCACACAGTCACGGATTTGTAGCCAAACTTCTGCGCGTGCTCGAACGCGGCGCGCATAATGCGCGTGGTGGCCGCGCGGGAGAAGATGCGGGTGGAGACAGCCAGATCGGCGCGGGGGACAGATCCGAAATTCTTGACGAATTTAGGATGCGTCATCAGGGCGTCGTACACCTGATCAGGCGGGTTCGTCCACTCCACGCCGCCGTACAGGCCCTCGGTGTTCTGGCGATAAACCACCACGTCCACCTTCGGCTCCTCGACCCCGCCATCCGCGCCGCGGCGGATGAAGTTGAGGGGATTGCCGGGGAAGCTCTGGCAGGGGCGGGCGCAGATGTCCAGATTGAAGTGTTGGCGCATGGCGACGATGGGGCTGTAGTAGACGTAACCCTGGTCGCGCAGCGCCGGATCCAACTCCGCATCCGCTTCGGCTTTCGGCTTCGAGGTGATCGCCCCGAACAGGCCGAGTTTATGCTTTTCCAGCAAGTCGATGGTGCGCTGGGGCAGGGGATTGCCCTCCTTGCACCAGAATTCCCAGCCGATGTCGGCGTGGACGTAATCCGCCTCGAACCCGACGGCGTCGAGTACGCGGATGGCTTCGGGTAAAACGGTGGCTCCAATGCCGTCGCCGGGCATGGAGACGATTGTGCGTTTAGTCATGGGTTTCTCCAAATCTGATTTGTCTGGTGAGTTTGCGGAAGATTGACAATACTTGACTCTAGATGTATAATTGAACTATACATTAGAGGAGAGCTCGTTATGAAAGCAAGCATCGTTGAACTTCGATACAATATGAAAGATGTGCTTAAAGCCTTGAATCGCAATGAAACAGTGCAGGTTATGTATCGTGGCGTGTTGAAAGGGGTCATCAAGCCTGCCACAAAAGAGACATCGATGCGAGTTGAAGATCATCCCTTTTTTGGCATGTTGACGGATGATGAACCGGTTGATGAAGTGATGGATAAATTGCGTGGGAATCGATATCGTGCTATTTGACACCGATATTTTCATTTGGATTCAGCGAAAGAATCGAAATGCGGCGGAACTCGTTGATGAGGAGTCGGAGCGATTCATATCGGTTCTGACCTACATGGAGTTATTGCAAGGGGCAAAAAACAAACAGCAACAACAATACTCACTCGATTTTCTCAAAAAACTGGGTTTTGCCACGCTGCCATTGACTGAAAATATCGGTCACCGAGCAGCGATTTATATCGAACAGTACGCTTTGTCCCATGGTCTACGGACAGCGGACGCTCTGATCGCCGCCACAGCGGTCGAAAATGGGCTGGCGTTGTGTTCGAGTAACGAAAAACATTTCGGGCCAATTGCGGGGTTGAGGTTTAACGTTTTCAAACCGTAGGGGACATGCTGTTTTGCTTTTTCAAAAAAAGCCGCTGTACGAGCGCTGTACAACGCCGTGATAAATCCAGTTGATCATGGAAATGAAGTCGAATACGGGTAACTTGACAGCCTCCTGGACGCTT
>DUEF01000346.1 GCA_011176555.1 Caldilineae bacterium | reverse complement strand
CGGCCGCTCGCGCAATTCCACGCCATCCAACGACACTTTCAGACGGAAAGAGCCGACTTGCACTTCCACTTCTCCCTCGTCGAGCAGCGCCTGCACCTGACCGCTGGCGCTGAGGCTGTGCACCCACACAATGTCGCCGACCTGGACGGGGCCGGAAGGACGTTCGGGCTCAGCTTCGACGGTCTCGGCCAGCGCCTGTTCCGCTTCCTGGCGTTGTCGCAAAGCCTGCTCCGCCGCCTCCAAAAAGCGCTCGTGTTGTGAAAGCGAACCTTTGCCGAGGCGAGAGCGGACGCGCGCCACCTCTTCCCGTATCGCCTCCAACTCCGCCTGCGCCTCGGCCCGCGCTTCGTTGAGCACCGCGCGTCGCGCTTCCTCGATCTTGGCCAACTGGGCGCGAAGCTCCGCTTCTCGGGCGTCGACGGTGCGCTCGACCGCTTCGGCGTTCTGCTGCGCCTGGCGCGTGGCGTCGCGCGCCGCCCGGATTTCGGCCAGCAGGGCGTCGGCGGCCAGGCTTTCGGGGTTGACCATGGCTTCGGCGGCATCGACGATGGCGCGGGGCAGCCCCAAACGCCGGGCGATGGCCAGGGCGTTGGAGCGACCGGGCAGGCCGATGGTCAGTTCATAGGTCGGGCTCAGGGTCTCCAGGTCGAACTCGACCGAGGCGTTGGTGATGCCGGCCGTGGTGTGGGCGTAAAGTTTGACTTCGGAATAGTGCGTGGTGGCGGCGGTGGGGATGCCGCTGTCGCGCAAGTGACCAAGCAAGGCCTGGGCCAGGGCCGAGCCTTCTTCCGGGTCGGTGCCCGCGCCCAATTCATCCAGCAAAACCAGGCTGTGGGGCGTGGCTTCGGCCAGGATGCGCACGATGTTGGTCATGTGCGATGAAAACGTGCTCAGGTTCTGTTCGATGCTCTGTTCGTCGCCAATGTCCGCAAAAACAGCCTCAAACAGGGTGAGCCGGGAGCCGGACTGAGCGGGAATGGCCATGCCCGCCTGCGCCATCAGCGTCAGCAGCCCGGCCGTCTTCAGACTCACGGTCTTGCCGCCAGTGTTGGGGCCAGTGATGACGACGATGAAGTAATCGTTCCCGAAGTGAAAATTGATGGGCGCGACCGTTTGCGGATCGAGCAGGGGATGGCGAGCCTGTTTGAGTTCCAGGATCACGCCCGGGTGCTGCTCCGGTTTGAGATCGGTAGGGCGATGAAAACCGAGCAACTCCGGCTGCGAGGCGTGCAATTTATCGGCGTAACGCGCCCGGGCCAGGATCAGATCGAGTCCGGCCAGAGCGTCGAGGGTGGCGTTCAAGTAGAGCGACTCATCGGCCACCAGCTCGCTCAACTCGCGCAGGATGCGGTTGACTTCTTCCTGTTCCTCGAACTGCCGCTGGCGCCAGTCGTTGTTGAGTTCGACGATAGCGAAAGGCTCGACGAACAGCGTGGCGCCGCTGCCCGACTGATCGTGCACGATGCCGGGGATGCGGCCCTTGAATTCGGCCCGCACGGGCAGCACGTACCGCCCCTGCCGCTGGGTGACGATGGCTTCCTGCAAAAATTGGCTGTTGTCTCGATTGCCGGCGATGCGCTGGATACGGGTTTGCAGGCGATCTTGCAGCACACGGATTTCGGAGCGCAGATGGGCCAGACGGGCACTGGCGCTGTCCATCACTTCGCCCCGTTCGCTGATCGCCCGCCCGATCTCGGCGGCGACGTGCTCCAAGTCCTGGATGCGTTCGCCCCAATCGGCCAGCGCAGGGAACTGGTTGGCGTTGCGGACGAGGATCTGACGCAAACGGCGGGCGCGCAGGATGGTGGAACTCACTGCCAGCAGGTCGGGCGGCGCCAAAGTGGCCCCGCGCTCGGCTTGATCCAGGATTTGGCGCAGATCATGCACGCCGCCCAGGTGCAATTCCGGTTGCTGCCCCAGTAAACTGCGCGCTTCCTCCGTTTCCTGTTGCCACAGGCGAGCCTCACCCAGATCGGTGGTTGGCCGCCAGGCGCGAACCATCTCCTGACTGATCTCGAAGCTGCAAAAGCGCCCCAGGCAGTCGAGAATTTTATCGAATTCGAGGATGCGCAAAGTGTGTTGGTTCATCGAGCATGTAGCATAGCATAAATGAAGCCAAGTGGGCGAGTGGATCGGTATGGCATCAAGGGGGTTGCCAGCTTGTCATTCATCGCCGCGATACATTATTATTACCGCTATGAAATGTCTAGTCACCGGTTGCGCCGGATTCATTGGTTCCACCCTCACAGACCGTCTCCTCGCCGACGGGTGCGAAGTCATCGGCATCGATAGCTTCACCTCATTTTACGAAACGGACGCGAAGCGTCGTAACCTCGCTTCCGCCAACAGCCATCCTCGCTTTCACCTGGCGGAAATCGATCTGGTTGACGACGATCTAGCGCCGCTACTGGAAGGCGTGGACATCGTCTATCATATCGCCGGTCAGCCGGGCGTACGCGGCTGCTGGGGTGATCACTTTGCGCCCTACGCCAGGAACAACATCAGGGCCACCGAGCGTCTGCTTCACCATTGCGTGGGACGACCGCTCAAGCGTTTCGTGTTCGCTGGCTCATCCTCCATCTACGGAGATGCACCCGACCTGCCCTGGAAAGAGAGCACCTGTCCTGCGCCCCGCTCGCCGTACGCCATCACCAAACTGGCGTCCGAGCATCTGTGCCAGAGCTACCAACAGGAATTCGCTGTCCCCACCGCCATCGTGCGCTACTTCACTGTTTATGGCCCCCGCCAGCGCCCCGATATGGCCTTCAACCGCTTCTTCCAGGCGATTCTCGCTGATCAGCCTATCACGCTGTACGGCGATGGCAAACAAACTCGCGACTTCACCTATGTGGATGACATCGTCGCCGGGACGATAGCCGCGGCGCAGACTCCCGGTGCAGAGGGGGGCGTCTTCAACCTTGGCGGCGGCAGCCGCATCACCATGAACGAGCTGTTTGCGCTGTTGGAAGAAGTGGTGGGCCGTCACATCACCATCGAGCGTT
>DUEF01000345.1 GCA_011176555.1 Caldilineae bacterium | reverse complement strand
GCAGGTTGCACCGGTTCGTCCCAGTCTGGCTCATCTGGCGCTGAGTCAAAGCGTCGCTCGGACCTCGGCAGCGAGATGCTGGGCAGGCGCAGCTTACGCATGTCGAGATTGTGCAACGGCGTGTATTCCCAGATCAAGAAAATCCCAACCAGAGCCAAGCTCGCCAACACAACCCACGCGGCCAGACGCCCCAAGCCCGCCACCATCAATTCGCCAAGCGACCAGCCGATCACGCCGCCGCCCTCCCCTTTGTAGAGATCGAGATAGCCGCCTCCGCCCCCTCGCAGATGCAGCGTCACAAATCCCACCAGGAACAACAACTCGACACCCAACAGCGCTTCCGGATGCCAGTGGGGCCCCAGACGAGGTGCGAGAAAGCGGTAAAAGATGAGGTAAAGACCGAGCAGGACAAAAGCCAGGGCGAGGGGGACTGCCCCTTTGCCAGCGATCAGGCGCATGACTTGCGTGTCCGCCCTCGAAAAGAAGATGTCGAAAAGAGCGAGCAATCCTACGCCCAACAGGATCAAGCCCAAGATCCCGTATTGACGCTGTTTGACTTCAGTGGTCGGGGGGGAAGAGGACACGGGAATTCAGTTTTTGGAGAGCGCTGATGGCGTCGGCGCGGCGCTAACGATGTCTCTAGGCTGGATTACTTGGGATCCTGCATTTCGGTGTTCGCCTCCATGTCGGCAAGTGCGCGCGCCACCTCAGAAATGGCGGTGCGTTGTTTGCGGTACAAGTCCGACTCGCTCATGGCCAGCCGGTTGGCGACCTCGCGTACGCGTTTGCCCTGAATATACTTCAAATCGAGGATATTGTACAGCAGCCACTCCGAGGTGGTCATTTGCCGTTCGCCGGGCGGACGCTGCTTCTCAATGGCGGACTGCAAAATCGCGCGCAGTGTACGCGTGGGAACGCCATCAAACTCAGCCTGACGCTCGCGCACGACATTTAGACCCAGCAGGGGGCTATCACTCAATTTGGGGCCACCCCAGAAATGAGAGAGCGCGTCTCTCACCCATTCATTGAATTCCGGCCGTTGTGTGAGATCGTTGATTTCTGAATCTGGCGCGGCGATAACGTAGGGAACAACGCCTTGCAATGCTTGCATCACCTCGATATCGGGAAGGATGGGCTGCAAGGCGGCAAATACATCCAGTTGCAAGCGCCGATCTTCCACAGCGATCTCGGCTCTGCGCAGCAGGTGCTTGATCACGGCGGCCGTTTCAGGATTCAGATCCTCTGGCCGGAAAGTAGGGTGATGCAAGGCGATGATGCCCAGAGGTTGATCGGTGTGGCGGTTGATCAAGCTGTGGGCGCTGTAACCGTTGATTTCATGCCAATCGTCGTCCGTTTGCTCCGCTGTGAGCAGGGTCTGAATTGCGGGGAGCAAAAGCGCTTTGCGAGCGGAGGCAATATCGCCCACCACAGCCTCCAAACGCACATCGGTCTCTCCTGGCACCGCCACAAATCCCTCCCCCACGCCGAAGGCGTCACAGATGGAAACGAGTACATTTTCCAGGAATTGGCTGAGGTCACTACTGGTCATCAGCCTGGTTTCAAGGGTGCGCAAACGCTGCACCTCTTCACTGTCGTTACGATAGAGGACGCGGTCGATCCAGGGTTGGCCGATATGCAAGATCAGGGGAGCCAGGACAATGGTGACGACGACGAACAGGGTGAGGGCAGTGTTGGGGGGCAGTCCGAGGATCGCTTCCACTTTGGGCACGCCCAGAATCAGGCCCACGACGATGACGGCCACGACAGGACCTTGCAGTAGGAAGAGCACGAGTTGCCGCTTGACCACCCGATCGGGCGAGAGCACGCCATAGTAGGCTACGCTGTAGGCCATCACCACCAACATGATGCCGACCGCGGTGTTGGCGATACTGGAAAGGATTAGCACCGCGCTGGGTGAAGTGGCTCCAGCGCGAGAGACCAGAATCAAGTACGGGAACACACCCAGGCCGGGCGCGGCGAAACTCCACAGCAGATAGTTCAACCTACGCCTGGATGCAAGCGTGCGAGCGTGTGAGCGGGCTTGCAACAAGTTGAAGCCCCCCCACAAACTGGCGACGATGAAGTAAAGCGTAAAGAGAGGAAAGAGCGTCCCAGGCTGTAGGTGGGTGACGGGGATAGCGCCGGTGGCGGGGCGCACGAGCACGTCCGTGGCGACTGCAAGCACCGCAAAAAGGGCGCTCAGGAAAAAGGCGACGCGCACCAACCACGTCCACAAACGATTTTCCGGCTGCAGCCAGGTGGCGAGCAGCACCATACGGGTAAAGTGCAGATAGGCGGCGGGAACCAGAGCGATGCCCAGCCATTGGAACCTCAACCAGGCTTCCTGCCAGTCGACGCGGGGCAGGACAACGTCTCCCGTATAAACGATGATGACGCCCAGCAACAACCCAGCAAAGGCACGGCCCACGCGACTATGCAAATTGAAGGTGAGAATATAGGCAAAAAGCGAAAAAGCCAGGATGAGGATCGCCGAGGAAAGAATCAAGTTTCCGAATTCGAGGATGCTCATCCAGTCTGGCAGGGTTGGATCAGGCATACCATTATTTTCGATGACTTGGCTTATATTTGGCAACTTTTCATTCCTAACCTTTGGGCGGTGGTCGTCGAGTTTTTGCCTGATCGGGGCATTTGGGGTTACCTTTCGGAGAGCTGACCAGAACACTTCTTGATAGCCAAAAACCCTTTTTTTTCCTCACGCGTCCAATTTTTAAGTCTCCCAGATCGTGTGCTATACTACGGGGCGGTGTGGGACTACACCCCCGGGAGCTGTGATTGGACTAGTGACCGGTGTCTTGTGAAAAATTAGTGAGGAAATTCTTACAACATGAGCCAAACATTTGCTGAACTCGGCCTGAATCCCGAAATGACTGCGGGGCTTGATGCGCTGGGGTTCGAACAACCAACGAAAATACAATCTGCTGTCATTCCGCAACTTCTGGCGGGCCGCGATGTGGTCGCCGAAGCGCCTCCTGGCAGCGGCAAAAGCTTCGCCTTCATCTTACCCATCCTGCAAACCCTTGATCCTGACATTGAAGGCGTGCAGGTCGTCGTTGTAGCGGGAAGTGGCGACGATGCCACCCGTCTCGCCAACCTATTTCAAGATATCTGTCACCGCCCTGACATTCGCATTGTGCCTCTACGCGGGGGACAACCCCTCGCCCGCGAGATAGAACGTCTAACCGAGACGACGACGATTGTCGTAGGTACGGCGGCGCGTGTCAGCGAGCATGTCGAACGAGAATCGTTTGCGCTCGACCAGGTTCAGTTTGTCGTTCTCGACAGCGCTGAGTTGTTGTTATCGAAAAAACGACAACCACTGATTGAGCAGTTGCTTGATCGCATGCCCGCCAGTCGCCAAACCGCTATCTTCGCCTCGCAGTTGAACAATCAAGTGCAAAATCTGGCGGACCAGCACCTGTTCGAGCCCGTGGTGATCAAACGAGACACCAGCGCTGCCGCAATGCCGTTGATCAAGCACAGGTATCAAATCGTCAAGGAAATCGAGAAACCCTCGTCTTTGGCCCGTTTGCTGGATAGCGAAAATATTGATCGTGCGATCATTTACGTCGGACTCAGCACCGAAACCGTCGAAGTCGCCCGTATGCTTCAGGCGCAGGGTTATCCCGTTGGCCGGCTGCACATGGGCAGCAAGGCCAGTGAGAAAAACAGTTTGGTGCGAAACTGGCGGGAAGGCAATATCAACTTCCTGGTTTTGACTGACGCCGCCGCCGAGGAGCTTGTTATCGATTCGCCTTATGGCATCAGCTACGACATCGCAACAGATGCCGATAACTATGCCGCTCGCACGCGGCTGGTTGTCGAGAACGGCACCTTCTTCTCGCTTGTCACGGCCAGAGAACGCAGGCTGTTGAGTGAGATCGAAACGCACCTGGGACAACGCATCAAGGCGGTTTTGCCGCCGACCCACGCCACGGCGGTCGCCAAACGCACGGAAACCTTCAAGCAACGATTACGCGACATCATCAAAACCCGCAACCTCGAAGTCTACATGCTTTTGCTGAACGACCTGGCTGAGGAAGGGTTCGACTGGTCGGAACTGGCTGCAGCAGCCGTTAGCTTGGTGCAGTACACGCAATCCGACGCCATCTTCACGCGGCGCAGCGACAAACGTTCGAGCGGCGCTCCTTCGCGATATCGCGACAGCGGCCGGGATCGTAGTCGTTCTCGAGACGAAGATCGAGAAGTCGAAAGCGGTTATGTGCGCCTGATCATGGACGCAGGATACGATATCGGCGTCCGTCCCAAGGACATCGTCGGCGCAATCGCCAACGAAGCCAACATCCCGGGCCGCGCCGTCGGCAACATCGACATTCGGGATCGCTTCACGTATGTCGAAGTGCAAGAGGACTACACTGACAGGGTGCTCACCCGCGTGCCCAGCACCCGATTGCGTGGCCGCGTCGTCACCTTCCGCCGCGTCTAATTCCGCTTCTTTACGCCACAGCGCTTGCAAACATCATGTCCCCTCTATTTCAGCGCAAACCCGAGCAAACCTGGAAAAGCGATCAGTTCATCTGGCTGGAAAACGCCAGCGATCAACACGTCAAGCTCCACTTGCCTTCTGGAGAGTTACGCCTGGATAAAGGACGAAAACTGCGGTTTCAACCTGATATCCTGGACTTGCCACAGGTGAAAAGCCTGATCGAAAACGGCCAGTTGTCTGTGCAAGAGTAGATTGGCGTCACTCCACCATGTTTTTACACCCGCCCACGCGCCATCATTAGCGTCGTGGGCGGTTTGTTTATCTCGCTCGTCACCTCAAACTATTCAGCATGAAACTCATCCTCATCGACGGCCATTCGCTGGCCTACCGCGCCTTCTTCGCCCTGCCGCCCGATATGGCCAATAGCCAGGGCGAACTGACCAACGCCACGTATGGCTTCACATCCATGCTGCTTAATGTTTTGCGTGATCAGCAGCCCACCCACATCGCCGTGGCTTTCGATGTAGGGCGCAGCTTCCGGCAAGAGCAGTATGAAGACTACAAAGCCACCCGCGAACGCATGCCCGACGAGCTTCGCTCGCAGATTGACCGTATCCGGGAGGTCGTGGAAGCTTTCAATATTCCCATTTTCACCGCCGAAGGCTACGAAGCGGATGACGTGTTGGCCACGCTGGCGCATCAGGCCGCGCCACAATGCGTGCAAACCGTCATCGTCACCGGAGATCGGGATCTGTTGCAGGTGGTGGAGGACAAGATCTGGGTGCTGACCTCGGGCCGCAAATTCTCAGACACCATCATTTACGATCCGCAGAAAGTGCAAGAGCGCTACGGTCTGTCACCGCGTCAACTGATCGACCTGAAAGCGATGGTTGGAGACAAGTCGGACAACATCCCCGGCGTGTATGGCGTGGGCGAAAAAGGCGCGACCAAGCTGCTGCTGCAATGGGGCAGCCTCGACGCCATCTACGAGCATTTGGATGAAGTCACGCCCACCCGCGCCCGCAACGCCCTGGCCAAACATCGTGATGAAGCCTATCTTTCGCGAGCGCTGGGCACAATTGTGGATGTGCCAGGCATCGAGCTGGATTTGGACGCCTGCGTGGTGCATGATTTCGACCGCCAGGCTGTACTCAAGATCTTCGCTGAACTCGATTTTCGCACGATGGCTTCTCGCCTGCCCGCCCAGGTCAGCGATCTCCCCATCGGCGGCGAACAGCTCGGGCTTTTCGGCGATGCGACGACGGACGCGGCCCGGCCGACCGCTCCTAGCGGCTACCGCGCCATCACCACACCCGAGGCGCTGGCCGAGGTGGCGGATCATCTGGCCGCGAGCGAGCGCATTTGTTTCGATGTGGAGACCACGAGCACGGACGAGCACCAGGCAAAACTGGTGGGGCTGGCCCTGGGTTGGGGCGAGGGCAGCGAAAACAACGTCTACATCCCCATTAGCCACCAGGCGGGACAACAACTGACGCTGGAGCAAGTGCAACAAGCGGTGGGGGCCCATCTAAAGGACGCCGACAAGCAAAAGCTAGCCCATAACGCCAAATACGATCTCATCGTCTGTCGCCGCCACGGCCTGCCCGTGCACGGCCCCATCCTCGACACCATGATCGGCGAGTTCCTGCTCGATCCCGGCAGCCGTAGCCTGGGGCTCAAATCCCTGGCTTTCAAACGTCTGGGCATCGAAATGACGCCCATCAGCGACCTGATCGGCAAGGGTAAGAAACAGATCACCATCGATCAGATCGGCATCGAACGCGTGACGGATTACGCGGCCGCGGATGTGGACATGACCTGGCGGCTGGCGGAGCAGATCCTGCCCGAGTTGACTAAAAAAGGGCTGGGCGAGCTTTTCTGGAAGCTGGAAATGCCTCTGTTGCCAGTGCTGGCCGACATGGAGATGGTCGGCGTGGTCCTGGATGCCGATTACCTGGCCGAGATGAGTGTGGTGTTGCAGGCGCGGCTGGAGGCATTGGCCACCGCTATCTTCGATGATGTGGGCTACAGCTTCAATCTCAACTCGACCCAACAACTGTCCGACGCCCTGTTTGGCACGCTCGGCCTGCCCACCGCCGGCTTGAAGAAGACCAAGAGCAAGCATTATTCCACTGCTGCCGCGGTGCTGGAGGGGTTGCGAGGCCAGCACCCTGTCATCGATCGCCTGCTGGAATATCGACAGCTTACCAAACTCAAGAGCACCTACGTCGACGCCCTGCCCAAGCTGATCAACCCCGAAACCGGCCGTCTCCACACCAGCTTCGATCAAACCGGGGCGGAGACTGGCCGTATTTCCTCCAATAACCCCAATCTTCAGAACATTCCCGTGCGCAGCGAGTTGGGTCGCCGCGTGCGCAAGGCTTTCGTGGCCCCACCGGGTCACTATCTCCTGGCAGTGGACTATTCCCAGGTGGAGTTGCGCATCCTCGCCCATCTCTCGGGCGATGAAACGATGCTGGCGAATTTTGCGCGGGGTCTGGACATCCACGCGGCCACCGCCAGCCTGGTGTACGGCGTCCCCATCGAGCAGGTGAATTCGGAGCAGCGCTCGGTGGCCAAGATGATGAATTTCGCCACCTCGTATGGCGTCAGCGCTTACGGCCTCTCCAACCGCACCACGCTGAGCATCAACGAAGCGCGGGAGTTCATGCGCACCTATTTCGACACTTACCCCGGCGTCAAGCGCTACCTGGACGAAACCATTGCCCGCGTGAAGCGCGACGGCTACGTCGAGACGATCCTGGGCCGTCGGCGCTACTTCCCCATTTTCAAGACGACGGCGCGGGGCGCACAGCAGGCCCGGGCCGCGGCAGAACGCGCGGCCGTCAACCATCCCATCCAGGGCAGCGCCGCCGACATCCTCAAGTTGGCCATGCTTGCCGTGCACCGCCGCCTACGCGAGCAGGATTTCGCCGCCCGTATGATCCTGCAAGTGCACGACGAGATCGTGCTACAAACGCCGGAAGCGGAGTTGGCCGACGTCGCCCGGCTGGTGGTGGAGACGATGGAAGGCGCTTACGAGTTAGCGGCGCCGCTCAAGGCCGAGCCGGAATACGGCCGGGATTGGTATGATTTGCAGGCGTGGCGGGCGTGACGCCTACTCGGCCTCATTTTCCGGTGAGTAGATCGGTTTTCCGTCGAGACTGACCCGGTTCACCTTGTCTCGATACGCTTTCAGACCGGCTTCACCCTTCTTTTTCGCTGTTTTCACCAGGAGATCACGGTCTGCGACATAATCGTAGAGGGGCACAGCGTGGCCGCAGGATGTCAACGCCAGGTCGATATCCATTTCGATAACCTGCCTGACGCCGACGAAGGGCGGGAACAGAGCAATGGTCGAGTCCCAGGCGTCCTGGCCGGGATAGATGACCCTGGCCTGGCCATACAGCCGCAGGATCATCGGCTTGCCCTCGAACGCGCAAAACATGAGCGTCATGCGGGCGCTTTCCTGCAGGTGTGCGGCGGTCTCGTTGCCGCTGCCGGTCAGATTCAGCCAGACGACTTTGTTGGGCCCCAGCACGCGCAGGCTGTCCATGCCCTTGGGCGAGACATTCACCCGGCCTTCCGGCGCGGCTGTGCCAACGAAGAACATGTGTTGCTGTTCGATAAAAGACTGTAGTTTGTTTGTGATTTTTGTGTAGCGTTTTGCCATGTGTAGTTGTTTGCTTTGATGTCTGTTTTTTTGTTGCGAGTCGGCCTATCAAGGCCAAACCTGCACAAAGGCGTTGTCCTGCACCTGATAGATGTAAATGGGCGGGTTCAGACGGTCGCCATTGGCGTCGTAAGAGACCGGGCCCATGAGGGTGTCGAGTTGGATGTCGCGCAGGGCCGAGGCGATGCGGGCGGAATCCAGCGAATTCGCCTTTTCCACCGCGGCCAGCAGCACCTCGGCGGCGGCGTAGCCATTGATGGAGTAGGTGTCGGGATTGCGATATTCCACCGCCTGGTAGGCTTCGATCCAAGCCGGGTCGGCGACAGAGGTGGGGCTGGGGCCAAAGGCGCTGACGTACATGCCCTCGGCCGCGCCCGCGGCTTCGTCGATGGTGGCCGAGAGAAAAGCGCCATCTGAAGCCAGCATGGGGATGTCGACGCCCGCTTCCACCAGATCCGCCCGCAGATAAGGCGCTTCGATCTCATATCCGGCGTAGAAAATGACATCGGGTTGGGCCGCGCGGATGGCCGCCACTTCAGCGGGATAACGATCTTGCGCTTCCTTCACTTCCTGCGCCAGCACGATCTCTGCGCCCCGGGCGGTGAGCGCTCGCACCATCTCCTGGTGCAGACCCCGGCCATAGGCCGTGTCGTTGTAGAGCACCGCTACGCGGTGAGCGCCCAATTCGTTCACCAGGAAGTCGGCGTCGGCGTCGGCCTGCACCTGGTCGTTGGCGACGATGCGAAAGAACTTGTCGTAGCCTTTTTGCGTCAGCGCCACGTTGGAGGCGTTGGAGGTGATCACCACCAGAGGCAGGTCACCGTAAACTTCCATCGCCGCCAGGGTCTCGCCCGAATTGTAGTGGCCGATAAAGCCCAGCACGTTCTCGCCCCGCTCCAGGGCCGCTTGCACTTCCTCGGTGATGCTCAGGGCCACATCGGGATCGGATTCATCGTCCAGGGCGACGACGTTGATCTTGTACCCGGCCACGCCTCCGGCCCGGTTCGCTTCCTCGGCCTTCAACTTCACCCCACCGACGACCGTCTGCCCGCCGTTGGCCTGGAACCCGGACATCGGCGCGGCCACATACAGCGTGGCCTCCTTGGTCGGGCCGGAAGAGCAGGCGGAGATGAGAAGAAGAATGATCGGGAGAAGGAGTAATTTACGCATGGTCGTTGATTATTGGGTACTGGTTATTGGGTATTGTCGGCGGAACGGCGGCCTTTCGTTGATTGTTCCCTAGCCGTAGCCCTCGAAGCGATAATCGTAGACCTCGTTGATGCTATCGACGAGATCTTGCAGGCTGGCGACCTCGTCGGTAACATCCGCCTGCAGGCGCTGGGCGCTGGCGCTATCGATTTCGCGTTTACTGCTGATCAACAGGAGCTGGGAGTAAACCGTGCCCAGGGCGGCGAGGGAATGGTCGAGTTGCAGATCCGCTTTCTCCATCAGGTTGTCCAGGGCCTGCAGATTCTGCCACTGGCGGCGTTTGGAGGCGAGGTTGGCCTCCAGTTGCTGGCGCACGCCCGGGTCCGATTCCAGCTTGATTTTCGCCTGCAAACTGCGGATGCGCTTGGGCGCTTGCTGGCGGTCCCGGTTGAGGATGCCGTCGTTGCGATAGGCTTGCAGACGCAGGGCGAGCCGGTAAAAATTGGACACCCACTCCTCCATCTGCCGCACGCTTTCGCCGGTGCGCTCGCGCAGACGGCCGCTTTTCATCTGGTCCGAGACTTCTTGCAGGCGGTCGTAGTATTCCAGCGCCCGCTCGTACTTGGCCCTGAGTTCCTTGTCTTTGATCAGCGCGGGGTTGTGCTGCTCACGAAACATCTCCGCCACAGCGTCCGCCCGCTCTTTGGGGTCGCGCAGCGTGCTGATGATGACGCCGGCCACGCCCAGGCCACCCAGCAGCAACCATGTCCACCAATCGAACCAGGGCAGGGACTGCGGGAAAGGTTGGGGAAAGAAGGCTGCCAGGAGCAAGGAGCCAGCGATCAGCACGGCATTCTCGACGCGAAAGATCGCCCGTTGCAAGATCGCTTTCTGGGCTTGTTTTTCGATGTCTCGGCGGATGGTGTCGGGCATGGGTTACGTGGTGCGTGGTGCGTATTGCCGGGGTCAATCAAACGGACCACGCAACACGCACTACGGCCTTAGAAGTACTGCGAAAGCAAACGGTACAGCTCGTTAATCGTCTCGATGCTGCCCTTGCGGGCCTGGCCGCCGCTGACTTCGGCGATGGCGTTCAGGGTGGCGAAATCGGCGTCATCCCCGTAGCCAATGGCGAAGATGATCACCGGCGCGTCGCCAGCATTCCCCCGCCGGATTTCCGCCAACAGTTGGTTCATGCTGGTATTGCTGGCGTTCTCGAGGCCATCGGTCAGGACGACAATGGCGTTGATGCGCTCCGGGTCTGCTTCCCGCTGCAACCGCACATAAGCGGCATGAATTGCGTCGAGCAATGCAGTGTCGCCATGCGCTTCGAGCAAGTTGATTTCCTGTTCCAGGCGCTGGCGTTGGAGGTCATCCACCAAGGCCAGCGGTTCGATGTTGTAGACGGAACCGGCGAATTCCACCATGCCCACTCGATCCCGGGCGCCGCGAATCTGATCCACGAAATTGCTCAGGGCCAAACGGACGTTTTCCAGCTTCTCGCCCTCCATCGAACCGGAGGTGTCCACCACCAGGAAGATGTTGGAGGGGCGTTTCGTGTATAACCAGGCGTTTTGCACCACCTGGATGACGCCGGGGCCGGGCGTTTGCAAGGTGGTCTGCGGCTCTCGGGGGTCTACGCCGTTTTGCAGGGAGATGGGCGAATCCGCCTGGTCGATGGGGATAGCGAGGTCGGCCGGGCGAAAACCCTGATCGAGAATGCGCTGCTGTTGCTCCGGCGTGCGCAGAAATTCGCCAAAAGCGCGAAATGTGCGCCGCTGATTGTCGGTGATGGCGGGATCGTCGAGCAAGGCCAGGGGATGATCCTCCCACAACGCCCCTTCCCGCGGGTAGATGGCGACCAGGGGGTCTTTCGAGTTTCGGTTGTGTTGCACGACCAACGCTTCTTGCACGATCAGGGCGTCCAGGAAATCACGTCCCTCCTGACGCATGCGCTCCATGGCCACGGCCTCATTTTCGCCGTAGAAACTGACCGTGCTCTCGATCTTTTGCACATAGTCGAGGGTGCTTTGCGCCAAGACGTCCTCTTCGGTCAGGCCCCGGGTTTTGCCGGCGCCGGCGTAGAATTCGGCAAGCGTAGCCAACATGCCGCTGGCGTAGCTGGTGCTGGCGTGACTCCAGCGGAAATCGCTGTCCCCGGCCGCGCGTTGCTGGAGTTCCGACCAGCCGACGGGCTGACTGCCCCAGCCCAATTCCTCCGCCACTTCGGGCCAGGCCGCGATCACAACGGGGCTGACGGCGTAGCGCACAGTGTCGGCGATGCGACGCGGGGCGATGTCACCGGCGTCCGCGCGGTGCAGGTCGGCCCAGCGCAGATCCAGTTGGTCGAGCCAGAGAGAAGCGTCAGGGCTCAGCGCCTGAAAGTCGGGTTCAGCGTCCAGCGCCGCTTCCACCATGCGGTCGGGCGTCATCTCGACGAGTTGCACCTGCATCCGTTCGCCGTCGGGCGTGCGCTGGCGAGTGTCGTTGAACCGCTCAGTCAGATCGGTAATCAAGTCGGCCTTTTCGGGCGAATAGGCCAGGATCAGCGTGGCCGATTTGGGATCGCTGATGCGTTCCGGCTCCGACTCGGTTGGAGCGTTATCGAGCAGCAAATTGATGACAAATACGCCAGTGGAGCAGATGAAACAGCCAACAACCAGCACAGCAACAATGATAGCGAGTATGCGCACCAACGGTGTTCCGTTTCCACTCTGTTGCTTGCTCATGACATATCCTCTATTGCGCCACGTTCAGTTCGAACCAGCGCAAGAGCGTTTGCAGCACGTCACGGTCGGGCGAACGCATGGCGCTGGTGCGGGGCACCACGATGGCCACGCCCTGATCCTGCCATTGCACAAAGGGACTGTCCTCGGCGTCCGTTACAGTCACTTCATCGTTGACAGGACGCAAACCGTACTTCAGCGCTGCGCGCTGCACGTCGGGCGAAAGCAGATAGCGCTCGAACTCCAAAGCGGCGTTTTTCTCCAGGGCGCTGGTCTCGGGGCCGATCCAGATCGTGAACGGAAAATCGAACCAGGTGACGTAGGTGGGGTAGCGGATGGAGAGCGGCTCGCCCCAGCGGTTGAGGATGCCCTGCATGTTGTTCAGGAGATCGCTCTCCAACAGCAGGCCGCCATCACCCTGCGAATAGCCGAACAGGGCGAAATCTTCAGCGGTGTAGGCCGAGGCGCCGCTGAGATCGGTGGTGGCGCTCAGGGTCTCTTCGAGCCAGGCCTGGAATTCGGGATCAGTCACATCTTCGGTCGAGATAGAAGGGCGGTCGTAGTATTCGCCCGCGGCGGAGATCATGGCGGTGAGCCCGCCCACGTTTTTGCGGGGATCGGGCACGACCAGCTTGAAAAAGCCCCAGCTTTCCTGCCCGCCCAATTCGGGCCAGCCCCCTTTGGCGGTGGCGGCGTCATGCACGGTTTGCCAGCTCACGTCGCCGAAAGTCTGGTCGAGCACATCGGCGCGGCTCTGGTAGATGCCCCAGCTACTCAAACTGAGGGCCACAGGCTTGGCCCGGTACTCGCCATCGGTGAGGTAGACATCCCGGCCCAGGCGCTCCTTGTAAGCGGCGTTGGCCAGCTCGGGCAGATAGCGGCTGTCGGGAATCCAGGCGGTGGGGAAGCGTGCCAGCGCCTGTTGCTGCTCGGACGTGAGATTCTCGATATCCGCGTCAGCGTCCAGCGCGCCGAATTCATTGCGGTCGTACTTGCCCAGAGCGGTGAGCCCGTCCATCGCAATGATCTCGACCTGGATTTCTTCTCCCTCCAGCTTATGTCCTTCCTGATTGAACTGCTCGGCCGCGGCGCGCACCCAGGGCTCCACCGGTAGGGCTGTGAGGATGCGCACCTGAATGGGACCTTTGGGCGTAACCACCAGGGGTTGCTCGCGGTTGGTGGCGCGCAGCGCCAGGGCGACGCCGACGATCACAATCGCAACGCCAACGATGGCAAGAAACACGATGCGGCTACGTTTCATGAAGAACCTCGTATCGAACGCGTCATGTCGAAGCGGAGCGAGACATCCCCGCGATGTCGTACACACCTATCATGCAGGGGATTTCTCCTCGCTCCACTCGTCGAAATGACTTGTAAATTTAACCCTCAGCGCCTGCGGCCAGGCCCAGACGGGCGCGGCGGGCGGCCAATTGCGATTCGATGGCGTTGGTCTCCAGAACCTCCTCCATCTGACGATCAAGCGTGTGGGCGTCGATCTCGCTCTGCGCCGTGGCCTTGTCCAGACGACGCTGGATCGATTCTTTGATGTCGTCCATGCCCGCAGCCTCGGTGCTGACATCACCCACGGCCTGAACAGCATCGTGCGTGGCCTCCTTGCTCTTGGCCAGTTCCAGCATCGCTTGCAACTGGATGCGCTCTTGCTTGACTTCAGTCAGCTTGGCTTCCAGGCGCAATTTGGCGTCCAACAGCTTCTGAAACTCAGCTTCCTGGGCGTCGGCCTGCTCGCGATAGGTGTCGGCCAGTTCCTTCATGGTATTGTAGCGGCTCTGGGCGGCCATGGCGAGATCGTCTTTGCCTTCAGACAGGAAGAGGTCGATGTTGCGATCCAACTCTTCGGTTTTGGCTTCGAACTCGCGCTGTTTGCGCCGCAGGGTCTTGGCCTCGCCGCCAACCGTGGCGGCTGCATCTTCCAAGGCCTCGAGATTGTCTTCGACGCGGCGAATGTACTCGTCGACCACGGCCAGACTGTTGGCCTCCAATGCCTGGTTGACCATCCAATGCAGGTTAGCGGAGATCAGAATACTTACTTTTTCGAGAAGAGATGCCATGTGTTATTTTCTCCTGGTGAATGTGCGTTGATTCGTGGTGCGTGGTGCGTATTTCGTTCTCTTGATGCCGATCCAACGGAACACCCAATACGCAGCACCACGTACATGTATTTTAACACAATGGTGGGGTGAAACCTGACGCGAGGATGACAGAAGACAGACAGATTGTCAACCTAAGGCGTTCGCTCAAAATGTCAACCGACCAACTTGTAGCCGCGTCCCCGCACTGTGATGAGGTAGCGCGGGGAGGCGGGATCGAGTTCGATCTTCCTGCGTAGGCGGCTCACCAGTTTTTCGATGGAGGAGTCATAGACCTCATCCACGTAATCTTCGCCCCACACCGCTTCGACGATGGTGTATTTGTCACAAATCTTGTTGAGACGGCCATAAAGCAACAGCAGTAGACGAAATTCGAGTTTGGTCAGCGTTTCGATCGTCCGGCCATCGACGCTAACCTCGCCCGACTCCGCGTCGACCCGCACGCCGGCGTTGGCCCCGACCTGCGTCGCCCCCTGGCGCCGAACATAATCCCGGAAAAGTGCGGAAAAGTATTGGATGTCGTCATCTCGCTCCATCAGCAGGCCTTTTCGCAACAGTTCCCTGGCGGCTTGTGCATCCCGTTCGACGCCGGGTAAAAAGATGCTTTTGAGCGTCCTGCGCTCGTTGCCG
This sequence comes from Caldilineae bacterium, assembly GCA_011176555.1. Taxonomy (GTDB): domain Bacteria; phylum Chloroflexota; class Anaerolineae; order J102; family J102; genus DUEF01. Next base: position 1,620 of record DUEF01000345.1, on the reverse strand, counting down.
GACAGGTCTCGCCAGATCTTATCGCATTCGGCGCTCACGCTCAGATCATCGCGCAAGGCGTCTTTCACCTGGCGATGGATGAGCCAATCTTCACTGTCGCTGCGGGTGACGCTTCCCGTGATCTCGGCCAAACGCCGGGCGCTGATGTCGGTGAGGCTGGGGTGTCCTCCGGCCTGTTCGTACAGAAAAGCAATGTCATTTTCATCGAAAGTCGCTCCCAAAGCTTCGCTTCTCTCGCGAATGATCTCCCTGGCGTCCGTCAGGCTCAGCGGCTGCACATAGTGCACAAATGACTCGAAAAGCTCCCTGAATTCATCGACATCTTCGCCCGTGCGCAGGTGGGATAAGCGCCGGTCGGTGGCGACGACATACGCGAGTTCGTTGCCATAACGGTCCTTGAGCGCCCGCATGTTCAGAAAAACCCTGGCATCGAGTTCACTATAAGCCGTGTCGAGTTCGTCGAAGACCAAAACGGTGAGCGGCTGGTGTTTTTCGATGAGGATGGTCAGGGCCCGGCTGAAACTGAGGGGGATGTGAAAAGCGCTGGGCGGATTGATCAATGTTTCATATTCGCGGCGCAATTCGTCCGCCAGCGCGGGGTCGCTCGGCGTCAGTTCAGTGATGATGACACGCAGGACGATCTCGTAAAAAGCATGTTCGGTCTGGGCCAACATGCGATTGCAATCGATGTAAAATGGGTACAACTGGCCCGCCAGATCGGGGCGCAGGAAAGAACGCACATCTGGCCGGCAAAGGTCGCGCAGCAGATCTGACTTTCCCATGTTGCTGACGCCCACGAGGCTCACGCTCTGGCCCCCGGAAATGTGGGCGAGCACGCTGAGCAGTTCCTCCTGGCGCGGGATAAATGACATCTGTTCGGACATAAGACAAGTGGTGGAGAGTCGTGTGGCCTTCCGCTACCCTGAAAAAGTACGTCATTTCGACGACTAGCGGGAGGAGAAATCCCCTGGATGTTGAGGGGAGGCGGCAATCAAGGGGATATCGCGTGTTGGAGACACATCCTTTGCTTCGGCATGACGTTTTTCATCCTCCGTGGCGCCGAAGCACCAACATGACTTACCCTGAAAACAGGCTTCCCCAGATCTCACCCAGCCAGTGGACGCGGTCGATCAGCAGGGTGAGGCGAGCGCCTGCGGTCGTGGCCAAAAGTGCGCCCGCCGCGATCATCACGCCCCAGTAGCCCAGTTTGATCAGGGCCAGCAGCCAGGTCGGGGCGTTTTCATCCGCCGGTTGGGCGCGGTCGTGAAAGAAAAGGATGACGGCAAGGGTCATCACGGTCGCCAGAATAACGGCAAGCGCATCGAATCCGGGCGACGCCGGGAGAAAGTGGAGGTCGATGGCGGCCAGGATCTGCGGCGTGAGCGTTCCTCGCAGCGCGCCCGCCAGGGCCAGCGCGCCGCCCGCGCCGATGAGCAAGGCCAGCGGAATCAGGCCGGCCGCGCGCCAATGCGCCCGACTCGTGAAGCGCAGGGCCAGCAACAGGATCAAGAGCAGCGACAGCAGCAGCATGAGCCAGCCCGATGGGCCATTCTCCAGTTGACTGGTCAGTCCTGGCAGCAGCGCCCGCCGCAAAAGCACAGCCGCCACGTATCCGGCCAG
>DUEF01000344.1 GCA_011176555.1 Caldilineae bacterium | reverse complement strand
TCATCGCCCAGATAGATGGGAAAGGAGACGAAATCGGAGTATTTGTGGATGATGGCGCGCAAGCGGTGAGCTTCGGCGAATTCCTTGGCATCCTCCTTCAGTCTGATCTCGATCGTCGTACCGCGTCCCGCCTTCTCTGCTGGCTCCAGCGTGTAACTGTTCTCGCCCGACGCCGTCCACGCCCAGGCGGATTCATCGGGTCGGTACGAGCGCGAGGTGACTTTGACGCTGTCCGCGACCATGAACACCGAATAAAAGCCCACGCCGAATTGGCCGATCTGATCGACGGGCTGCGCACCCTCCTGGAGCGATTGCACAAAGGCCGCCGCGCCGGAGTGAGCGATGGTACCCAGGTTCTGGATCAGTTCATCACGGGTCATGCCGATGCCGCTGTCGCTGATGGTGATGGTGTTGGCGTCAGGATCGCCGCTGATGCGGATTGCCAACTCGGCCCCGGGATCGAAAACGTCCTGGTTGGTGAGCATCTCGAATTTCACCCGGTGCAGGGCGTCGGACGCGTTCGAGATCAATTCACGCAGGAAGATCTCACGATCGGTGTAAAGCGAATGGACGAGGATATCGAGCAGTTGCCGGATTTCGGTCTGGAATGTCTTGGTTTCTGGTGTGGTGGTGGTCATTTTAGGTCTCGATGAGAGTCGGGGAGCGTAAGAAAGTAGTGTCATTGCGAGCCGGTTTCTGGCGAAGCAATCCCCGATTTACAGAGTTGGGGATTGCTTCGACTCATCGGCCTCGCAATGACAGATGCAGGGTGTTTTTCTGGACAGGTTGACAGCCCTGTCGCTACGCGCTGATTATAGCGACCAAGTGTTAGAAAAACGTAAGCACAGCCTGGTGCTAGCTCCCCTTTTTCGGCCTTTTGAAATAGGCGATGATCTCCCGCCGCCGGCCGTTGCTGGTTCCGACCAACTCCCAACCGTCTTCTCCGAGTAGTTTGATGTAATCCGGCATGTCGGGCAGCGACTTCCAGCCGGACAGCTCTTTTCCATCCTGAAACCGGGGTTTCCAACCACCGTAATCGTAGAACGTGATCACCACGTACTGCCATTGCTGCGGTGACGGCGTCCGGGCGGAGCTTTTGCGTGTGGAGCTTTTGCGCGTCCGGGTTCTTTTAGGTGGAGTCGTGGTTTTTGTTGGTGCTGGCGCTTCGATTGCCGGCGTGGGATCGCCAAGCACGGCTCCCAGCACATCGGGCGTCTGTTTACGAGTGGCCATCGTCAAGGATCCTTGTGGTCAATTGTTGATAGTCGGCCGCGCCGGTCGAGCGGGGCGAGTATTCGAAAATGGTCTGGCCGTAGCCGGGCGCTTCTGATAGGCGCACGTTGTAGCGGATGGACTCACAGAGCTGGTCGGGGAAGTAGGCGCGCAGTTGGGCCAAGATCTCCGCGGATTTCTTCACGCGGCGATCCATGAAGGTGGGGAGAATGTAGCGGAAGGCCAATTTTTCGTGGTAGCGCTGGATCGATTTCAGGCTCTGCGCGAAATCTTGCAGGCTTTGTAGGGTCATCACTTCCAACGAGACGGGGGCGAGCACCTCATCGGCATAGAACAGAGCATTGACCGTGAGCGTGTCCCAACCCGGCGATGTGTCGAGGATGACGAAGTCATAATCGCTATCGAACTGCGCCAGGGCCTCGGCCAGCGTCTGTTCCCCGCCGAAATCCTTGCGCACGATCAGCCGTTCGATCCCGGCCAGGGCGCGTCCCCCGGCCAGCAGCCAAAGATGCTCTCTGGTCTGGACCACCGCTTCCTGCGGCGAGACCTCGCCTGACACCACAGCGGCCAGACCGCGCTGCGGCTGCACGCCCAGCGACTTGCCCACCTGACCCTGCGTATCCACATCGACCAGCAGCACCCGCTCGCCGGCCTGCGCCAGCCCCGCCGCCAGATTCACGGCCGTGGTGGTCTTGCCTACGCCGCCTTTGGAAAGGGCTACAGCGATCTTTCTCATCCCGAAAGTGCTCCTTTTCGTCGAAATGCTCCATGTTGCAAATACGATTGGCTCTTTTGAATTTCGAGATATCCTCGATTTAGACCTCCGGGAGGTGGCCACAATCTATCTATCCGGCAAAAATGTCATGGCCACCTCCCGGAGGTCACAGCGGACCCCAAGAGATCCGGTTGAACCATACGTTTGATGTGTTGCTGGACGAGAGAATTATACAACAACGGTCAGTTTTGCCAAACCTCGCCGGTTCTGCTAAAATACGATGTTGCAAGCCTTTGTGACTCAGGGCTGCGTCACAAAACAATATGCGCCCGTAGCTCAGTGGAGAGAGCGACAGTTTGCGGAACTGTAGGTCGCAGGTTCAAATCCTGCCGGGCGTACTTAACTAGACTAACGCAGTGACAGAGTGACAGCGACTGGCCCGTCAATTCGACGGGCTTTTTTGCGCCATCGCCATTTGCGGTACAATACACGCCGTGACCACCTCCTCAGATCTCAATCTCGACCTCGATCTTGCGCCCGACCGCTATTTGACCTGCCAGAATTGCGGCGTCACCTTTGTGTGGACGGGCTGGGAGCAACGCCGGGCTGCCGGAGAACCAGCACACTGTCCGGGCTGCCGTCATGTGTTGGCGCTCACACAGCGACAGCGCGGGACCGTCAGATGGTACGACCGGCGCAAGGGCTTCGGCTTCATCACCGCCAGCGACGGCTCCGAAGTCTTCGTGCACCGACGGGCGCTCGGCCACTTGCGCAGCCTGCGCCGGGGCGACGTGCTCGCCTTTCGCGTGGAGCAAGGGAAAATCGGGCCGCAAGCCGTCCAGGTCGAGCGACTTTCCCGTCCGAAGAAAAGAACGCAAAAGATTACGGATTAAAGATTAAGTGAGCGTCCAAGAATAAGTTCCCGATTGGTGGTACTGGATATTGATTTCTCGGTCAGACATCCCCAATATCCAGTATCAAATAGTCAATATCGAGCAATGAAAACGGAAGTTGTTACCACTAAGTCCAGCGTCCCTCCCTCCCTCTCTCCCTCCCATGCCCCTCCCCATCGTCCACATCTACACCGACGGCGCTTGCCTCGGTAATCCCGGCCCTGGTGGCTGGGCGGCGCTGTTGCGTTCCGGCAAGCACGAAAAAGAACTGGTCGGAGCCGCCAGCCAGACCACCAACAACCGCATGGAACTGCGGGCCGCGCTCAACGCCCTGCAAGCGTTGACCCGCCCCTGCGAGGTTCACCTGCACACCGATTCGCAATACCTGCGCCAGGGCATCACGCAATGGGTGCACAACTGGCAGCGCAACGGCTGGAAAACGGCGAGCAAGAAACCGGTGAAGAACAAGGATCTGTGGCAGGCGCTGCTCCAGGCCGTCGAACCGCACCAGGTGCAGTGGGAGTGGGTGAAGGGCCACGCCGGGCATCGCGAAAACGAACGCGTGGACGAGCTGGCGAACGAAGCCGCACACACCCAGGCCGCGACGGCTGAGCCCGATCTGGATTTGATATTGGGTACTGGATATTAGATATTTCGTCCCTTGACGGAGGCTTGCCAATACCGAATAACAAATATCATCACACTTGTTTTAATCTACATCCCATCCCCAACCCAGAAAATGCGCCAACGTCGCCACCACCGGATGCTCCTCGATAGGCGGGGCCGTCCATTGGGCCGCGGCGATGGCGTCGGGGTCACCGCTGGCGGGCGCGGCGCTCATCCCCGCCCAACGCAACATGCTCACGTCGTTGCCGCCGTCGCCGATAGCCAGCACGTCGGCCCTGTCGATACCGAGCGTTTCGCACAACCGAGCCAGGGCCGAGCCTTTGTCCGCGCCCGGAGCGCAAACCTCGACGAACCAACGGTGTGATCGAGTCACATCCGCCCGCTTTCCGAGGTGGGCCCGCATGTCGGCCAACAGGTCGGGCACAGCCTGGGGGTCGGGATGATAGGCGATGATCTTGATCAGGTCGTCATCCAGATGCGCCAGAGGATCCGATTCGTAACGGAGATTGGCCCCCATCCAGGCCGCATCTTGTTCTGGATCGAGCGCCGGGCGGTCCATGATCAATTCGTGATCGGTGAAATAGGCGATGGCGGCCCCGTGCCGACGGCCAATGGCCGCGCCCTCGCGGATCAGCGCCCGATCGATCGTCATCCGGCGCAGCACTGTGCCGTCGCGGTAGGTGACAATCGCGCCTTGCGCGGCGATGATCGGTTCTGTGGTGATTGCGAGCCGGTCGAGGAAATGGTCGATGGT
>DUEF01000343.1 GCA_011176555.1 Caldilineae bacterium | reverse complement strand
CCCTTCGCCAACATCGCCCACGGCAACTCCTCCATCGTCGCCGACCAGATCGCCCTCAAGCTCGTCGGCCCCGATGGTTTCGTCCTCACCGAGGCCGGTTTCGGCGCTGACATCGGCATGGAGAAATTCTTCGACATCAAGTGCCGCTACAGTGGCCTGGTTCCCAACGTGGTGGTGTTGGTCGCCACCATCCGCGCGCTGAAGATGCACGGCGGTGGGCCGAGAGTGGTGGCCGGGCGTCCATTGGCCCCTGAATACACCGAAGAGAACCTGGAACTGCTGGAAGCGGGCTGCTCCAACCTCAAGGTGCACATCAAGAACGCCAAGCGCTTCGGCATCCCCGTGGTTGTCGCCATCAACAAATTCAAGGATGACACCGACGCCGAGGTCGAGTTGGTGCGCAAGATCTCCCTCGAGGCCGGTGCGGAAGATGCTGTGATGTCCAGCCACTGGATGGACGGCGGCGCGGGCTCGGTGGCCTTGGGTGAAGCCGTGATGGCCGCGGCCAGCAAGCCCAGCGACTTCCATTTCCTCTATCCCCTCGACATGAGCATCAAAGAGAAGAGCGAAACCATCGTCAAGGAGATTTACGGCGGAGCCGGGGTCGAATACTCGGAAGAGGCCGAAAAGAAGATCGCCCTGTACGAGCGTGTGGGCTTCGACAAGCTGCCCATGTGCATGGCCAAGACCCATCTCAGCCTCAGCCATGATCCCAACCTCAAGGGCGCTCCCGAAGGTTTCATTGTGCCGGTTCGTGATATTCGCGCCAGCGTTGGCGCCGGATTCCTCTACCCCCTACTGGGTGAGATGAGCACGATGCCCGGATTGCCCACCCGTCCCGTCTTCTACGACGTGGACCTGGATCTGGAAACCGGGAAAGTCGTAGGGCTGTTCTAACGCCGCGAGGCCGGGAGACCGGGAAACCAGTAAACCGGGGAACCGGCAAGCTATGCAGGCCCCCGAGGTTTTTTGAGCCTTCGGGGGCCTTTTCTGTTTTTGCTCTGAATTATGAGGTCGCGGACTGCGTATGCCCACATGCGCATCTGGGAATGCACAGTCCGCCCCGGTTTATTGAGCAGATACGGTGTTTTACTTTTGGCGTCAATCCGATTTTGGACTAAAATCATGGCATCTTAAAAAGGAGGCGTCATCACGACTCTCTCACGTAAAAAAATCAAGAAACTGCTTTTTGGGGAACCCTTCCCCACTCGGGCGGAAGTGCATGAACGCGTCGATAAGGTGCGCGGGTTAGCGATCTTCGCCTCCGATCCCATCAGTAGCAACGCCTACGCCACCGAAGCGATTATGAGCGTGCTGGTGCTCATGGGCGCCGCCGCCCTGCACTTGACCATGCCCATCGCCATCACAGTGGCGCTGCTGGTGCTGCTCGTCGTCTTCAGCTACATCCAGACGATCTTGCACTATCCCAAAGGCGGTGGGGCCTACATGGTCACCAAAGACAATCTGGGCACGCTGCCTTCGTTGTTCGCGGCCGCGGCCCTGATGATCGATTATGTGCTCACCGTCGCGGTCTCGGTTTCCGCGGGCGTCAGCGCCATCACCTCCGCCCTGCCGGCGCTGTTCCCCTACAGCGTTTGGCTGGCTTTATTGGCCATCGCCTTGTTGACATGGATCAACCTGCGTGGCGTGCGAGAAAGCGGCACCATTTTCGCCATCCCCACTTATGCCTTTGTCGGAGGCATCTTGTTTATCGTCCTCTTGGGGATAGTGCGTCTGTTTGGCGTCTTTGGCGCGCCGCCGCCACTCATCATTGAGCACCCCATGCCGATCACCGCCGGTCAGATCGGCCATTTTCTGTTCCTGTGGCTCGTGCTCAGGGCTTTTGCGGCAGGCACGACGGCCCTGACGGGCATCGAAGCGATTAGTGATGGCGTCGCCGCCTTCAAGAAGCCGGAATCCAAGAACGCGGCGGAGACGATGGTGGCGATGGGCGTGATCGCCATGAGCTTGTTCATCGGCATCACATTCGTAGCGACGCAGTTGCACATCACGCCGGTGGAAGAACAAACCGTGCTCTCGCAGATGGCCAGAGCGGTGACGGGCGGAATGCCGGGAGGGAATTTTATCTATGGTTGGGTGCAGCTCTTCACCATGCTGATCTTGGTGCTGGCCGCGAACACCGGCTTCCAGGATTTCCCCCGCGTGGGATCGTTTCTGGCCGCCGACGGTTTCATGCCACGCTGGATTCAGAATCGCGGCGACCGCCTGGTCTACAACGCCGGCATCGGCGTCCTGGCCGTTATTTCGGCTGTGATCGTCATCATCTTCAAGGCCAACGAAATCCACATGCTGCCGCTGTACGCTCTGGGCGTGATGCTGGGCTTTACGCTATCGCAATTTGGCATGGTGCGTTTGTTCAACAAGATCATGCAACTCAAGCCCGGAGAATCGGCGGACACGAAGGTGACGACCATCCATTACGATCCGCACGCAAGTTGGAAGCGCTTCATTCCCGCGCTGGGCTCGCTGGTGACTTTCATCGTCCTGGTCATCTTGATCATCACGAAATTCGTCGAAGGCGCCTGGATCGTGGTGCTTTCCATCCCCGTCCTGGTGCTCATGTTCCGCACCATTCGCCGGCATTACGACATCGTAGCGGAGGAGTTGAGCGTGCGTGATTTCGACGCCAGCCAGATGCGTTGCTACGCCGATGTGGTCATCATCCCCATGGGCGATGTTCATCGCGGCACCCTGCGCGCCCTGCGCTATGCCAAGCACTTCTCCAAAAACGTGCGGGCGCTGGCGATTTCCACCAGCGACGAATCGAGGGAACGCCTGGAGCGGCGTTGGAATCGCTTCCCGGAAGTGACGGCAGGTTGTGAACTCATTATCATCGATTACGAATATCGCGATATCCTCACGCCGCTTGTCGAATACATCGCCAGCGTAACCAACGAAGAATACCCCGGAGAAATCGTCACCGTCGTCGTTCCCGAATTCATCCCCGACGCGGCCTGGGAGCATTTGCTGCACAACCAGACCGCCAACATCCTGCGCGTTCGTCTGCGACAGTACGAAGACGTGGCTGTGGTCGATGTGCCCTTCCATATTCGGAAGAAGCGAAACACCTCTGGCTCTGGCCGCTAGGCGCTAATGGCGCCCACATCGACAAAATTTTGTAGATACTGAACGGCCAATCAGAAATACTCAGATAGGGAGAAACTCAGATAGAAAAGTAGAAAAAATCAGTGTTTTTCCCTATCAGCGTGAGCTGTCCGTGAGGGCCTTATTTTCCCAGCGCAGTCTGGAAACAACCACTAGCCCTACCTGGTTATGACGGCATCTGGTTCCTCCAACCGCGCCAATTCCGCCCGCGCGGCCTCCAACTGCAACTCCAACTGTTGAATCTTCGCTTCCAGTTCGACCCGGCGGACGCTAACATCCTCCGGCAAAGGCGCGGCCCTGACTCCACCATCTTCCTGCATTCCCTCCATCTCTCTCGCCCCGGCCATCTCCTCCGCGCCAAACTGCCCGTCCCGGCGGATGGCCAGCACATGCACCAGCCAAAATACCAGGGTGATGGCGCTACGCGCCAGCGCGTCTATCGTTTCCACGCCAAACAGATCGATGTCCGGCTCACCAAGCAGCAGCAGCAAGAATCGGTAGACCACCGTCGTTAGATAGTACAAAATGATCAGCGCGCCCGCCAGGGCCACGGCGTACAAATAGAGCCGGCGGGGCCACGAGGAACGCTCGGTCTCACCGACAGCATCAGGACGTCGGGCCACAGACTGCACCGTACGCCAATGCACGGCCCATACCGGCGCGCCCACCGCCAGCAAACTGAGGCCATTCGCCAATTGTTCTGCCCAAAACTGGCCGGAGAGAGATGCCTGAGCGGGTGACAAAACATCCAGTAGGACCCGCAAAAGCGCCACCAACCCGAACCAGGTGAGGACCAAACCGATGGCGGCGACGACGTAGTAGTAAATGCGCCGCACCAGCGCGCTCTCCGGGCTATCGCCGTAACTGGCGGCCTCGCGCTGGATCACACGCCAATGCCACACCCAGAGCGCCAGGCCCACGGGCAAAAAAGCCAGAGGCGTGGCCAGACCGCCGCCAACGACATCCGCAACCCTGTCGACGCCGAACAGGAGCAGCAACAACTGGCGCAAGAGCACCGCCGCCGGAACCAGGGTGGCGATAGCGCTGGCCACCACCGAAGCATACAGGTAGAAACGACGCAAGGCAGTACGCCCATCAGCGGGATTATCGTGGATGATCTGCCGCCAACGCAGCCAATTGAATCGCCACAACAGGCCGCCAATGGCCAGCATGGCAAACCCCATGCTCAAGCGGCCGCGCGCCCAGTACTCGCCCACCTCTCCCGGACCGCCGGGCAGAATCACCCGCCAGAGCGTTTCCATGAGCACGCCCGCGCCAGAAATGAACACCGCCAGCCCCACCAAACCCACCACCGTCTGGAACACCCGCCGCCAGGTTCCGGCCCAACCCTGCTCCCGGCCCCAATCGCCATCCGCGCGCAGTTGGCGCTGGAGATAGGCGAACAATGCGCCGTTCACCAGAATGCCCAGCACCAGGAACAGCCAATGACTCGGCCAGATTTCACTTTCGGTCAACGGCACGCCGAGCAGTAGTGCGGCCGCTCCTCCCAGCAGTTCGCCCGCCAACGACGCGCCCCAGCCCAGGGTGACGACGGAAAGCAGGTAAAGGGCGAATTTGCGGATGCCGGAAGCCACCTCCGCCGGTTCCGTGCGCAAACGCTGAATGTAGACCCAATGAATCAAAAATATCGGTGTGGCCACAAGGAGCATACCGCCGTTGCGCGCCACCGCGTTGCGTACGTAGCTGGCCGTATTCACTGCCACGCCCACATCGCCCAGCCACACCTGGCTGAGGACCTCCAGCAAGGAGATGAGACCGTTGAGACCCACCAGGAAGCTGACCGTGGCGATCAGGTAGAAGTAGAGCCGCCGGATGGTCGCCAGCAGGCTGGTGGGGGCTGGTTGTACGGTCGGGTTCAGCAATTCGGTTTCGTCAGGTTTGGAGGACATGGTGCGTTCTCACGATTTGGGAGCGAGGGGCAGAGCAAACAGCCAACAATCAACAGCAAACAGTCAACGCAAGCGACCATCGATCGCCCGTCCCACGCAAGGGATCCGAATCAATAGAAAAACTCGGGTGTATCGATCTTCCAGCCGTCCTCTTCTCGCACGACTCTTAAGACCATTTTGCGGCTCCAGGCGTCGCCGCCGCCAAAAAGTCCACCGGGGGCATAGTAATCGATAACAACAGTGACGATGGCTTCGCCATCTTCGAGATAATCGACGCTTCTGATCCGCAGGCGTTGATTCGCGTCATGAGGGTAGATTCGCCCCCCCTTACCGGGAAAAGGTTCGCCCCGGCCCTCGTTATCCAACACCTGGGCGCTGTAGTACTGGCGAGCCTTAGCGTAATCTTGCTTCATGAAAGCCACAAAGGCGTTGTGCACGGCGGCTTCCGGCGTATCCTCGGTCAGATAGGTCGGCTCTCCCCAGCCTGCGCCGCCCGTGAGATTCACCGTGATCACAGCCGCGGCCAACACCAAAACAACTACGATGATGATCGTCCAGGTGAATTTGTCCGGTTTGAACATGGTCAACACCTCTTTTGGGGTTGCGTTGCTTGAAAACCCATTGTTCCACTCTCATTATACAGGCAAAGTCAAGCGGTAGGCCAACAAATGTCCGACGAGGCGTGTTTTGACGCTACTAACGATTGTCCTCAGATTGCGCTGGGAAATGACGCCTTCACGGACAGCTAACTCTGATAGGGAAAAACGCTGATTTTTTCTACTTTTCTATCTGAGTTTCTCCCTATCTGAGTATTTCTGATTGGCCGTTCATTATCCACAAAGTTTTGTCGATGTGTGCGCCAATAACGCCTATCCCGCCCCATTGCGCCAGCGCCACCACACCCCCACCGGATACCCCACCATTTTCGCCACATCGCCTACCACCCGGATAACAGGCACTAGCGCGACCGTGTACGCTTTCTCGGCCAACGTCAACGTCCGACCATCGGCCAGGGGGCGTCGCCAGGCCCGCAGCAAGCGGCGATAGGGCGTTGCACAATAGGTGACAAAGCCCAGCAGTCCCAGCAACCAGAAAAGCGGACTCAGCGCTTTGCCCAGCACGAGCAGCAGGGGCGCGGCCAACAGATAAACGCCATAGCGAATGGTGTGCCGCTTGCGCCACAAGTCCGCCTTGCCATCGCCCCGGCTGTAACGGTAGTACTGCCTGAAAAAGGCCGCCAGCGAGCCGCGGGGCCGGAAATGAGCAAGCGCGGTCGGGGCCCAGGCGAAAGTCGGGTATTCATTCCGCAGGTCAAAATCGAAAATCAGATCCTCGCAGTAGTCCAGCCATTCGGGGTAGCCCCCCACTTTTTCCCAGGCCGACTTGCGGATGGCCAACGAGCGGCTGGAGGGCAGAAAAGTGGCCGGATCGATCTCGTCCACGGTCGGGAGCACGGTGGCCCCCATCGCCAACTCGAAAGGCGTTTCGGGATCGGGAACGAAGAAGCCGGAGACCACGTGAACGTTCGGGTCATGGCGCAAGGGTCGGGTGATCTCCCGCAACCAATCGGGCTCCAGGCGCACCCCGGCATCGGTGATGGCGATGATGGGCCCCCGGGCCGCGGCAATGGCCACATTGCGTCCTCGCGAAATGTTGGCCCCTGGTTCGACGATCACCCGCAGCGGCAAACGGTCGGCGTAGGCTTCGATCTGGGCGACGGTGTCGTCGCTGGAGCCGCCATCGCAGATGACGACTTCATCGGGGAAGATGGTCTGGGCGAGGATGCTATCCAGGAGTTTGCGGATGGCGGGGCCTTCGTTGTAAACGGTGGCGATGATGGAGATGGTCATGGGGAAGGACAAATTTCGGATTGCGGAATGCGAATTGCGGATTTCGGATTGTCAGCATCCGATTATACCGCTAATTTGTTGAAGACCCCGCATCTACCTGCCGGGATTACCCTTAACCGCAAGCCGCTGGTAAAATGCTCTTCCACCGCCTTCCTGTTCCAACGACGCCCATGTCTCGCCCCACCATCTTCTTTCACCACGACCAGCAAACAGATCCGGTCGCCTGCCGCATGGTCCGGAGCCGAACATGAGGCGAGGACTGGCCTACGCCATCGGCGCCTATGTGCTCTGGGGATTCTTTCCTGTCTACTGGAAGGCGCTGCAAGCTGTCCCGGCCGCGGAGATCGTGCTGCACCGCATCGTCTGGTCGCTGGTCTTCCTGGTCATCTTGCTGGCGGTTCGTCGTCAATGGGCGTGGCTGAGCGGTTTGCGCAGCCAGCGGCAGACGCTGCTCATCCTGGCGGTGTCGGCGGGATTGCTGGCGGTCAATTGGCTCACCTACGTGTGGGGCGTCACGCATGGTTTCGTGGTGGAAACAAGCCTGGGTTACTTCATCAACCCTCTGTTCAGCGTCTTGTTGGGCGTCGTTTTCTTGAAGGAGCGGCTGCGATTATGGCAGTGGACGGCGGTGGGGCTGGCCACGTTGGGCGTGCTTTATCTAACGTTCGGCTACGGCTCTTTTCCCTGGATCGCCCTCACCCTGGCGTTGACATTCGGCGTGTATGGTTTGCTCCAGAAAAAAGTGCGTCTGGAATCCACCGAAAGCCTTGCCGGCGAAATGGCGATCCTGGCGCTCCCGGCGCTGCTGCTGTTGGCTAGCCTGACGATCCGGGGTGACAACACCTTTCTACAGACGAGTCCGACCACCATCCTTTTGCTGATCGGCACCGGTGCGGTTACGGCCGTGCCCTTGATTTTCTTCGGGGCCGGCGCTCGTCTGATCCCGCTATCGACCATCGGCCTGCTCCAGTACATCGCCCCGACCATCCAGTTCCTGCTTGGCGTGTTTCTCTACCACGAACCGTTCACCACCGACCGGCTGATTGGCTTTAGTTTGATTTGGTTGGCGCTGGCGATATTCGCCCTGGATAATGCCCGCAACCAAAGTAAAAATCATCGTGCGCGGAAACAATCGATGCGCCCTGCAAACTAGGTCGTGTTGATGTTCCGGGACTGTACAGGTCTAGCATGTAGCGCCGACGATGGATT
>DUEF01000342.1 GCA_011176555.1 Caldilineae bacterium | reverse complement strand
TCTGGCTGCGGTGGTAGTCGGCGCACCAGGTTTGGGCCGCGGCAAGCGCTTTCTCCGTCCACAGCCGCGCCGCCGCCAGGTCGCCCGTTTCCCACTCGTGGTACTTCGCCAGTTCGATGTAAGGGGCCACACTCCGGGTCGGGGCCAGTTCGATCTGCGCCTCCCACCAGATGGCGGCCTGTTTTCGTCGGCCCTGGCGTTTGAGCAAGGCCGCCAGGCGCGACATGGCCTCGAAACGTTGCTCGGCGGAGAGCGGGCCATCCAGCGCCTGCCGGAAAGCGGTCTCGGCCCGGCCGTAGTCGCCCAGCCGGGTGTACGCTTTCGCCAGAGAGAGCACATCGCGGGGGTGCGGCTCGATCACGCCGGCAAAGGTCGCCAGCAACGCATGCGCCAGCGGAGCCATGCTGGCGATGTCTTCCTGATTGTGATACAGCACAGCCGCCATATCGTCCACGTTATTCTCGCCTTTCGCGAAGCGAAACCACAGGTTGGGGATTATCCAGGAAGGCACGTCCTGGCCGCTGCGCTGGTGCGCCAGGATCTGCGTCTCCAGCTTGCCGAAGTTGCACGCGCCCAACCGCTCTCGCCACAGACGGCGGGCGGGATGGAGGAGGTCGAGATGAGGCTGCGCGGTCGGGGGCATGATGCCTGCGAGGATGAAGCGACTGCGCAGGAGGGGCAGGTCGAATGACTTGCCGTTGAAGCTCACCCAGCCCCGCGCTTGCTGCATTTGCGCGGCGAGATGCGGCAAATAAACCGATTCCTCGGCGGGATTGCGCGCGAAATACTGCCGCACGACGTATTGATCGTCCTCGAAAGTGCCCACGCCGGTCAAAAAGACGATGGTTCCGGCTCCGCCCGCTAGCCCGGACGTTTCGGTGTCGATGAAAATCGTTTTGTGGAAGTCGAATCCCGCCATTTCCGACTGTTTCTCGACCTGCGCCGCCAGTCCCACCGGCAGTTCCAGCAGTGCGCCGATGCTGACGTTGCCCTGCTCGTGCGAGAGTTCGTAGCGGATCGTGCGCAGCAGGAAGGCTCCTGCGGACGTTTCCACCACCTCCATGCCGGGCAAATCGGCCAGATCGTTCAGATTGGTGGCCGTACTGGTCGCCGGGAGCGATGCCGGGGGTAGCGATGGAGGCGTTCCGGGCGTTCGCTTCCGCCGTTGCAGACGTCCCGCTTTTCGCAAACGCGCAAGCCGATCCTGGACATCGCTCACGGCGTTTGCTTCCCCGTTTTTTGAGATTGCGCGGCAGCCTCTTGCACCGCCAACCAATCGTTGCGCAGGCGTTCGAGTTCTTCCGGGTCGGTGGAAACATGGCCGTACTCGAAAGCGTTGTAGGCGGCGGTGATGTGCGTCAACGCTTCCTCCTGGCCGGGAAAGAGCGCAATCAAGGTGGGAAGATAATCGTTGGGCGTTTGCGCCTGGTGGCGGGGATGGCCGCGCTGTCCGGCCAGGCGCTGAACGTTGCCGTAGATGTGACGGATGGAGATGGCCGCGTAGAAGCGCTTGCCCAGGCCGAATCGTCCCATCAGACCGAAGAGGTCGCGCAGGCGGCCGAGTCCGGCCTGCACCAACCCTTCCACTCCGGCCGGTTCGACACTGTCGGCGTGGTCTTGCCGATCCTCCGCCTGTTTGCGCTGCGCCGAGCGCCGGTATCGCTCCAACCAGAACACGAGCAAGACGACGACGGCCAGAACGATGACGCCGGGAATGACATAATAAATCAGGTATTCCATCCACACGGGTGGAACATACTCGCCTGCATTATCGCTAAAGACTTCCTCCAGACCTTGCGGCGTTTCGATCAATTGCCCGGCCATGTCCGGCGACCAGTAAGACTGGACATAACGGACGAGCCACTGCAAAAACGGTTCCATCAGGGCCAGCAAAAAGCGGATAAGCGGGGCCAGAATGCGAATCAGGAGCGCACCAACCGGCGCCAACGCCTGTGTCGCAAAGGCGAAGGCGCGGCTGTTCCAGACAAAGTGGCTGAACAACGCCACCAGCGCCAACACGACCACACTGCTGGCCGTGAGGATGCCCAGCCATTCTGGCCCAAACGCCTGCTCTTTGCTCCCACTGGCGTGCTGCGATTTGTCTTCCACCCGTCCCAACGCCACCGCGAGCAAGCTGAAGAAAAAGAATGCGTACACAAAAAACAGCACCAAGCGCTGGGTGAGCAAGGCGTATAGGCCCACGGTGGCGACCAGCGCCAGCACGCCCTTGCGAAAATCGAGACCGACGGAGAAAAAAGTGACATCTCGCTGCAAAAAAGACACGCCCCGCCACCACAAATAGGCCACCGTCGCCAGCACCAGGATCACCTCCGGCCAGCGCGGTTGTTCGGGGTGGACGATGACGCCGAGCCAGGCCAGACTTGTCGGCGGTTCATCCCAGAAGACATAAAGGCGAATCAAGAGAAAAGCGATGACGAGGATGATCCCCAACACGCCCAACTCGAACACGGGGGAGTCGATCTGGCGCATCGACATGAAATGCGCCGCCATCATCATCACCAACATCACGCCCCATAGGCCCAGAAAATAGAGCACAGGCGATTTATCCCAGCCGCGCAGGTGCAGGCTCATCACCAGGGGTGCGAGCCATGACATCTCCATGCCGGCCAACGCCAGGAGCAGGACGTTGCGCCGCCAGGAAAGGTCACGCCAGAATTGCAGATCAGCGAGCATGGGTCGGTACGGGATTTTCCGAAGGTTGCGAAAGCAGCGCGCCCGCCTGCTGGATGGCCTGTTGCTGAAGCTGGTCGGGGCTGAGCAACGTCTGCGCGCCGCTGACCGGTTGGCCCAGATCCAGCGCTTCCAGGCGCTCGCGTTTGAGCTGGTAGACGAGGATGTCTTTGAGCGCGGGGGGCGGCGGCGCTGGATCCAGGCTGATGAGCACGACGCGGCGGCCCATTTGCTTGAGATCGAGCAGGGTCGCGGCCAGCGCTTCGGTGACAAGGGCGCTGATCACGACCAGTGTACTGCCCCAGGGCAGCCGCGGGCTCTCGGCCGCCAGCAGTTTTTCGATGGCCGCGGTGGCGAAGGGCGTCACCGCGGCCAACATCTCCAGCAAGGCCGTGATCTGGTCGGGTGAGCGCCCGGGCGGGACCTTGATCGGCTGGTCGGAGCGAGGCAGAGCGCCGTTGGCCAGCAAGCCGGTCTGCCAGCGCTGTTCGATGCTGTGGTAGCAGACCGAGGCGGCGATGCTGACCACCTGTTCCAGGACATCGACGATGACGCCGCGCCAGTGCTGTTCGAGCGTGGCCACATTCAAGCAGACAATCAGGTTATGCGAGCTGGCCGGTTCCAGCACGCGGGTCTGCAAGGTCTGCCGCCGCGCAGAGGCTTTCCAATGTAGGCGGCGGAAATCATCCTCGGGCCGGTAGTCGCGGATGCCGACCGTGCGGACGGGGTCTTCGAACATGAAACGCGCGGCGCGCAGATCGCCAAATGGCTCTTTGGCCGGCAATCCCAGCGCGGTCAGAGGAACGACTTTGGGGTAAACGATGAAGACCTGCTCATCTTTCAGGCGATGGCTGGAGCGAAACAGGCCGAAGAGGTCGCCGGTTTCGATGTTGGCCGGGCCAAAACGATAGAATCCACGGGCCGAAGCCTGGAACTGGTAAGGCCTTTTCAGCGTTTCGTACCATTTCAACGACCAGACGGTGGTGAGCTCGCCCTGGTTGGTGTCGGCCCGCTTGACGATCTCGATGCCTCGCAAGGGCAGGTCGGTGGGGTAGATGTCCTTGATCACGAGCCAGGTGAGGGGCAGGAATTTGTGGTTGGAAACTGCGAGCTCCAGTTCGACGTTTTCGCCGACGAAGGCGCGTTTCACCGAAAAATTGCGCTGGTACGTCAACCCGAACAGCGCCAGGCGGTTCCACACCCAACTCACGGCCACGATGGTGAGCAGCATAGCGCCGATGACGAGAAAGGCCTCGAAGTGGAGGATCAGCCCGAAAATGGTGAGCAAAGCGGCCAGAGCGATCCAGGCTTCGTGGAATTGCTCCTCGACGGTGAAGTCGATTCTGCGTTTGCCGAAGCCGAAGTAGCCTGCCACGTCGCCCACGCGCTTCATCGCTTGCCCGGCGACATCCCGCCCCTGTGTGAGCATGGATGAGCGGGCCTCGTGAGCGTCGGGGCCTCGCATTTTACGGCGGATGTCGCGCATTTCGTCAGACATAAAAAGCAAATTGCGGATTGCGAAATGCGGATTGCGGAATGACAGCCCAAATCCGCAATCCGCATTTCGCAATTCTATTGAAACACCGGCGCCGCCACCTCGCCCACCACCTCGTTGACGATTTCATCGGGGGTGCGGCCGCGCAGGCGGGTTTGGGGGCTGATGTGGATGCGGTGGGTGAGCACGGTGGGCGTCATCGCTTTGACATCATCGGGCAGGACGTAGTCGCGGCCCTGGATGGCGGCGCGGGCCTGGCAGGTGCGGTACAGGGCCAGCGATCCGCGCGGGCTGACGCCGAGGTCCACCGCGGGATGATCGCGCGTAGCGCGAACGACCTTGACCATGTACTCGCGCACCGAGTCTTCCACCCGCACCTGGCGCACTTGCTGCTGCATTTCCTGGATCTGCGCAGCCGTGGTTACGGGTTCCAGGTCGCTCATCGGATCCTGGCGGGCGTAGCGCAGCAACAGGTCGTTTTCCTCCGCTTCGTTCGGGTAACCGAGGGTGGTCTTGATCAGAAAACGGTCGATCTGGGCCTCTGGCAGGGGGAAAGTGCCCTCCAGTTCGATGGGATTTTGCGTGGCCAGCACCAGGAAGGGGCGAGGCAGGTTGTAGGTGTCGCGATCCACCGTGATCTGTTGTTCCTGCATTGCTTCCAGCAGGGCGGATTGGGTGCGCGGTGTGGCGCGGTTGATCTCGTCGGCCAGCACGATCTGGGCCATGATGGGGCCGGGGCGGAACTCGAATTCCTGGCTCTTCAGGTTGTACCAGGAGATGCCGGTGACATCGGAGGGCAGGAGATCGGGCGTGAACTGGATGCGAGAAAATTCGCAGCCCAGAGAGCGGGCCAGGGCCCTGGCCAGGGTGGTCTTGCCGATGCCGGGCACATCTTCGAAGAGGATATGGCCTTCGCAGAGCAGGGCGATCAGCGCCAGTTCAGTGATGTTCTTTTTGCCAATGATGACTTGACCGACGTTATCGATGACTTTTTGGGCGAATGTTTGGATCATGGGAAGGTGGATTGCGAATGTCGGATTGCGAATTGCGGAATGAGGGGTTGTGGTGGGATTTTGTATTGTACCATCACTAAAGCCGGAATTGGTAGATGCGGTTGGGGTGGGCGAGAACAGCGGATGTGATATTTTTGTGTGCCTCTACTCGCTTTGTACAGGAGAAACGTTTCAGCTATAATCAAAATTGTCAGTTATCAACATAGACCTATGGAGGTGCGCTGTGACCCTTGATGAAGTTTTACAGGATATCTATGCCTTGGAAGATGAGATGCGAACGTATGAACGCAAATATGGCGTTCTTTCTGATACGTTCTATGAGTCGTATATAGAAGGTGAAGAACCGCCAGATGAAATGTGGGTGCGGGATTGGACAGCATGGGCCAGCGGTTACGAACTCTGGCTACGGCGACGTGAACAATACCAGAACGCTATCCAATCACTCCTGTCCCAAAATTCGACGATAGCCTTGATGATCGAAAAGACTGCTCGCCATGAACCCATTCCGATCCCTGCGTGAGTACGAAGTTTTTGTCTATACATTGCCGCAACAATTCCCCCGACTTCGATACTCCACGTTGATTGTAGCCCAGCGCAGTCGGCGTTTTGCTGAACTTACGGGGGAAATCTCATTTTCATCTGATTATCGTCTCGTGGTGTATGAACGTTTGTCATGGGATGTTGGTTCTCTTGTCATCGAAGGCTACAGTTACGAAGTCTGGCATGGTGGGAAGAAGATATATTGGTACGATTCGCAACCGCATCCTGACGATCCAGAATTGGCAAGCACCCATCCCCACCACAAACACGTACACCCGGATATCAAACACAATCGTATCCCCGCGCCTGACTTACGTTTTGAGCAGCCTAATCTGCCGGTGCTAATCCAGGAAATTGAACGGGATTATCTCGGCCAGGATGAATAAGGCCCCTGCCCCATCCGCCTCACCACCACGATCGTGAAATCGTCGAACGGCGGCGCTGAGCCCGACCAGGCGCGTACGCCCTGATGGATTTGCGTCAACATGGCCTGCGCCGAAAGCCCCCAATGGCGTCGGAGGGTCTCCACCAGTCGTTTTTCCCCGAAATCTTCCATGCGTTCGTTCACAGCGTCGGTTACGCCATCAGTGTAGATGACGAGGTAGTCGCCCGGGGCCAGTTCGGTGACGTGTTCTTCCACCGCGATGGTGGGGAGCACGCCCAAAACCGTGCCTTTGCCGCGCAAAAAGGCGATAGCCACTTTAACCTGCTATGGAAAAGGTACCACCCAAACCCATAGCAAGGAGAAAGAAATGGCTATCACCCGACTCTATCATACATGCAAAGACAAGGTACTGCAGATTCGGCCACAAGAGCGTATCACCCGTATACGCATGATGGCTTGGCTAGTAGCAGGATTATTCATGAGTAGTAGCATTCACTTGAGCCATATCGCCCGGAAGTTACCGGGAGAAAGCAAGAATGTGAGTAAAGCCAAAGCACTGAGTCGGTTTTTGAACAATCACCATGTGCGAGTCCGAGACTGGTATGAACCAATAGCGGAAGCG
>DUEF01000341.1 GCA_011176555.1 Caldilineae bacterium | reverse complement strand
GGTAGAGCTTGCTTCGGCAAACCGTTGTCCTGATTAGTCAGGAGCGGCGCGGCGGGGTCGACCAGTTTCGGCTCCTCCGCCTGACCTGTTTTCAAGATCATTTTCGTGACAACGGGCGTCGGGTCCGCTTGGCGCAGTCGGGATTCATCCTGTTCATCGGGCACAATAGGCGGCGACAGGCCAAACAGGCTCTCGAAAAAGCTACCGAGAATACCGATGAGAGCACCGCCAATTAGCGCAGCCAGAATGCTATCGACAGCAAAACGGTCGGGGAACAGAAAAGAGAGGAGCCACAGAATCACGGCGTTGATCAGAACAACGACCAGTCCGTACGTGGTGAATATAAAAGAAAGGGTCAGAAACTGGAGGATCGGCTTGATGAGGGCATTGAGAATGCCCAAAGCGATCGCGACAAACAGAATGTTCCCAATCGTGATTTGGACGAAGGAAACATTGGGCAGGATCAAAGCCGTAACGGTCAGAACCGCAGCATTGATCAAGATTCTCACCAACAATGCACGCCAGTTGAATTGTTTTAAGATCGGAGGTTTTTTCATGGAATCATCATCCGGTTGCCGCCTGGAAGCGGGAGAATATCACGAACCGCGATACGTTCCTGTAGAGTATAGCATAGGTGGCGAAGCTGCAACCATAAAGCGACGTATTGCGTAGTACGTGTTCCGCTCTCTTGACACCTATCCAACGAACCACGCACTACACAATACGGATTAACGCACACAACGTATATTTGCAGCGTAACCTGGTTATTGTCGCGCCATGATCATGCGCATCTCAGCCTCGTCGTCCTGGATGACATCGCCGCTGACATCAAAGGTCAGGCTGTAGATCTCGCCTGTAAACTCGAAGGGCGGCTTGTAAAACGGCGCTACCGGCGCTCCGGGATCGGCGCCGACGGTGATGCCGCCGGTCAGCCCCAGGCTCAGCGGCGTGGTGTGCGGGAATTCAGCCTGCCCCACCAGTTTGCCGTCGATGTAGAGTTGCGCCCGACCGGGCGCGCCTTTGCCGTTGGCGATGTCGGGCGGCCCCGTCACCTCGAATTCGTAACGCAGTTCGTGGCGGCCCGTTGGCAGCGCTTCTGTAGCGGCCACGTGCAGGTAGTCGCGGGCCACGTAGTTATGGACATACTGCAACTTGCCATCCTGAACATAGAACGCATAACCGCCGTCGGTGCCGCCGAAAGAGACCAGAGCGCCTTCGACTCCATCTTCTGGGATCTCCACGTCGGCGGTGATGCTGTGCGCGCGGTTGAGCAGGCGCGGCCCGGCGTTGAAGGGCACGGATTGGGTGTGCGGATAGAAGGTGTAGCTGGTGCGGTCCTTGGCGATCTGCGGGCGTTCTTCGGCAAAGCGCGCCACACCGCGGCCATCCACGGGTAGCACGTTGTATTTGCCCGCTTCCACATACCACTGGGCGATCAATTCGATCAGTTTGGCGCGGTGGGCTGCTTCTTCCGGCGTCTCTTCGATCAAACCCAGCGCTTCCCCCACGCGCTCGAGTCCGCTCAGATGTTTTCTGGGAGCGAGATTATAATTTTCGGCGAAATCCTCGTCCACATGGTAGAGTTCCCAGTGGTTGGCGTCCAGCTCGGTTAACTTCTCGGCCGAGATCGGATCGCCGAAGAACCCGCCCGATTCCGTAAAGGAGGGGCCAGGCCAGGGGCAGACCGCCCGCCAGCCATTGTGGTAGATGGAGCGGTGCCCCATCATCTCGAAGTACTGGGTATGCCGTTTGCTGGCGACCGCGGGATCCTCGAAGGTGTGAGCGAAGCTCACGCCCTCGATGGGCGATTGGGTGACGCCTTTGACGCGCTCGGGCGGGTCGATATCCAGAAGGTCGAGCACAGTGGGGACCATATCGATGGCATGGGCGTATTGTGTGCGGATCTCGCCTTTGGCCTCGATGCCCTTGGGGTAGTGGACGATAAAGGGATCGCTGATGCCGCCGCGGTAGGTCTCCCGCTTCCAACGGCGGAAGGGCGTGTTGCCGGCCCACGTCCAGCCCCAGGCGTAATGGTTGAAGTAATTCGGGCCACCGAGTTCGTCGAGGGCGGCCAAATTCGCCTCTAGCGATTCGGGTACGTTGTTGAAGAAGAGATTTTCGTTGACCGAGCCCTGTGGTCCGCCCTCCGAGCTGGCGCCGTTGTCGGAGATGACCATGATCAGGGTGTTCTCGAATTCGCCCGTGGCCTTGAGGAAGTCCAGCAGACGACCGATGTGATGGTCGGTGTGCGAGAGAAAACCAGCGAAGACTTCCATCATGCGGGCGTACAACTTCTGCTCTTCCGGCGAACATTCATCCCAGGGTTTGACATCGGGATCATGGCGGGAGAGTTCGGCGTCTGGCGGGGCGATGCCCAGTTCTTTCTGGCGGGCGAATGTCTTTTCCCGGTAAGCTTCCCAGCCATCGTCGAATTGGCCGGCGTATTGGTCGGACCATTCCTTGGGCACATGATGGGGGGCGTGCATAGCGCCGGTGCAGAAGTACATGAAGAAAGGCTTGTTGGGGGCCACCTGCTTGGCGTCAGCAATGAAACTGATCGCCTTGTCCACCAGGTCCTCGGTCACATGGTAACCTTCTTCCGGCGTCTTCGGGGGCTCGACCTGGTGGTTGTCATACACCAATTCGGGGTAGTACTGGTGGGTCTCGCCACCCAGGAAGCCGTAGAAACGCTCGAAGCCACGGCCCAGCGGCCAACGCTCATAAGGGCCAGCCGCCGAAATCTGATCGGCGGGGGTCAGATGCCACTTGCCGATGGCGTAGGTATTGTAACCCTCTTGTAAAAGCATTTCCGACAGAAAACCGTTCTCGAAGGGAATGTTCCCGTTGGCCCCAGGGTAGCCTGTCGAGGCTTCCGTGATGCAGGCCATGCCGTTGGAGTGATGGTTGCGGCCGGTGAGAATGCAAGTGCGCGTCGGCGAACAGAGCGCCGTGGTGTGCATGTTGTTGTAAGCCAGACCATTGGCGGCCAGGCTGTCCAGATTCGGCGTCTCGATAGGTGAGCCGTAGCAGCCGAGTTGCCCGAAACCGGTGTCATCGAGGACGATGAACAGTACGTTGGGTGCGCCTTCTCTGGCGCGAAGCGGTTCTGGCCAGGCCGGTTCTGATTGATCCACCGTGCGCCCGATAACGCCAGGGAACGCGGTTCCAGGTTTGTACTCGTCAAGTGACATGGATTGTCATCCTTTTTTAATAAGACGCCCCCTACCATGCCAAACACGGCATAGCAGGGGGCTACAGGGTACAGTGATTTACCGTTGAACTCAAAGGCAGGGTAGCCAGTAAGTTCGATTACTCAGAATAATCAAGCGTCTTCCGCGTCACCCTCTTCCTGCTCTTCCCCGGCTTCCAGGGCTTCCGGAGCTTGTTCTTCAGGTTCAGCCTCGGCCACCACGCCGACGACAGCAGTGCCTTCATCTGTGGCCACGCCTGCCATGTAGGCGGCGGCATCTTCGGTCACGGCGACTGCTTCTGCAGCAACGCCCTCGGCTGTCTCGACCGTGTGACTGGCGGCGACGCCGGTTTCATTGGCCACAGCTTCGACATGCTCGGTCGCATCGTCGGTGAAAATGGTCTGGCTCATCTCGACCTGCTCTTCATTTCCCGCCACGCGGCTGGTGGTCAGGCTGTCTTCAGTAGACAGTGCGGAATAGGACACTTCGCCTCCCGTTTCCAGTTGAGCGGCGATATCAGCGGAGATAGCTTCGGTCAGCACATCAGCGCCCGCTTCCTGCATCTCCTTCTCGAGTTCAGGAACCCATTTGTGCTCGATGACAGCGACAATGGCCGAGCTGCCGGGGGTCAGGCCTTCGCCCACCTTTTTCAGGCGCTCATCCTTGAAGCCGCTATCCCGCAGTTTGGCAGCCAGGCCGCCGATCAGGGCGCCGCCGCCGGCCAGCACGAGTCCGGCTCCGCCGGTGAGAATGCCAATCGCCGCGCCTACGACGCCGCCAATGACTGCGCCCTTGCCGCCGCCCATATCCTTGGTTTCTTTGATATGAACCTTGCCTTTCTCATCCTTGCGAATGATGGCGGCATTATCGATCTTGATGAGATGTTCCTTCTTGGCGGCCTTGAGTTCTTTCAAAGCGTTCTTGGCGCCGTCTTCGTCCTGAAAAGCGGCTACGATCAATTGTACTGGTGCTTCTGACATGGAAATCCTCCAATATGTGTGTCTCTGAATGGACAAGGTTGAAAGGCTTGATCCAGAGCGGACCGAGCCTGAATGATAAAATGACTACATCGATTTTCTGACCGCCAAAATCAGGCAAGCCAGAGATCAGTTTTTGTACTACTCCACACCAAAGGCGTTTTTCGTAGTAAGTATTCATTTTACTCTATGGTCTCAGATAAGGCAACTCACCTACGATCCTTCGGTACACTAAATTTCGGCTCTGTGATCACCAACCATACGGGCCAACAGCCGCGTATTTCACCGTGCGGAGTGATTTCGCCGCCTGCGCTGGGCGCCATTGCTGCGGCGCCGGCCATTGTTCCGTTGTTGCGGCGCTGGACGGGTGTGGAACTCGTTTTCGGGCGAATAGCCGCCATAATCGAAACCAGGCAAGCGCCGCCGTTCGATGTTGGCCCCCAACAGGCGTTCTATGTCCCGCACTATCGGTTCATCCCCGGCCACCGCGAAGGTGAAGGCCTCGCCGCTCTGCAGGGCGCGGCCGGTGCGGCCAATGCGGTGGGTGTAGGCATCGACCGTATCGGGCATGTCGAAGTTGATCACGTGCGAGATCTCGGTCACATCGATGCCGCGGGCGGCGATGTCGGTGGCGACGAGGATGTCGTATTGGCCGTCGCGGAAGCCGTTGATCGAGCGCTGGCGTTTGTTCTGCGACATGTTGCCTTGCAGCGCCGAGACGCGGTAGCCTTTTTTCTCCAGGTCGCGGGCGAGGAAGCGAGCGCGGCGCTTGGTGCGGGTGAAGATCAGCACACGGCCGGTGGCCGTCTGTTCCAGCATCGCCAGCAGCAGGCCCTTTTTCGATTTTTGGGGCACAGGATAAAGGGCGTGTGACACCGTCTTGGCCGGGGCGATCATGCCGATCTGCACCGTGACGGGGTCGTGCAGGATGTCTCGCGACAATTTGCGGATGTCTTCCGGCATGGTGGCCGAGAAGAAGAGCGTCTGGCGGCGGGCGGGCAGGTGTTTGAGGATGCGGCGGATGTCGGGCAGGAAGCCCATGTCGCACATGCGGTCGGCTTCGTCCAACACCAGCACCTCGATGCCGGAGAGATCGATGTCGCCCTCGCCGATGTGGTCGAGCAGGCGGCCTGGGCAGGCGACGACGATTTCAACGCCGCGGCGCAGGGCCTCGAGTTGCGGGCGTTTGCCCACGCCGCCGTAAATGGAGACGCTGCGCACTTTGGTGAAGCGCCCCAGGTCCCTCGCCGCCTCGTTGGTCTGTTCGGCCAGCTCGCGGGTGGGCGCGACAATGAGGACGCGCGGGCGACGCAGCGGCCCTCGGGTCAGGCGCTGCAGGATGGGCAGCATGAAGGCGGCGGTCTTGCCGGTGCCGGTCTGCGCCAGTCCCAACACGTCGCGGCCTTGCAGGACGACGGGGATGGCTTGCTGCTGGATGGGTGTGGGCGTGGTGTAGCCCACCGCTTCGATCCCGCGCATAATGCGCGCGTCGAGGCCAAATTCTTTGAAATTCATTTGAAGTACTCCTTGACTTCACGGAGCCAAGTCGCACTCTTAGCCCAACAAAATGGCGTGGCGAACGGTTTGTTCGCAGTCACAGGGATTGACTATAACCGATGTGGCGGGATTGGGCAATTTTGCTCTTGGGGTTGTGGGTGTCCGCCCGGCGGGTTGTGGCCCCGGCAGTTGGTAGAATGTGCGGATGGCGTTGTTGGGATAACGGCCCGCGCATAACCCGCGCGGCGGGTGCGTGACAACCACCTCTGCCTGAAATCTCGCTCCAATGTGCGTTCACCACCGATTACTGCAGCGATAGCCGCGTCGGGTTGATGCGCTTGTTAGGCGGCAACTACAGTTGAGCTAACCGGTTCTTCTGTTCCTCAAGTATCAATTTCAATTCTTCTATCGAATAAGAAGGTGTCTTTTTATGAAGCATAGCGTGACAATTCGGACATACGG
>DUEF01000340.1 GCA_011176555.1 Caldilineae bacterium | reverse complement strand
CGGCCAGGATGACTGACCCGGCCGTTGGCGCGGCGGTGTGGGCGTCAGGCAACCAGGTGTGGAAGGGGAAAGCGGGCACTTTGATGGCAAAGGCCACGAAGAACGCCCAGAACGAGAGCGTGGCCGCCAACGGCGCATTCGCCCACACCCCTTTCGTCGCCGCCTCGATGATATCGAAGGTGCCGGTGCTCAGGTACACGCCGATGATGGCCAACAACATGAACACCGAACCGGCCAGAGTGTAGAGGAAGAACTTGATGGCTGAGTATTGCGGTCGGTCTTTCGGTTGCCCCCAGATGCCGATCATGAAAAACATGGGAACCAAGCCGATTTCCCAGAAGACGTAGAATAGCACCAAGTCCAGGGAGATGAACACCCCAAACATGCCTGTGGAAAGGAACAGAAACAGGGCGAAAAATTCTTTCACGCGCTTGTGGATCACCCTGGACGAGTAGTAAAGGCCGAGGGTGGTCAGCAATGCGGTGAGAAAGATCAAGGGGACGCTCAGGCCATCGGCGCCGATGTGGTAGGCGACGCCCAGTGATGGGATCCAATTCAGTTTGACCTCGAAGGCCATGGCGCTGTTACCGCTAGCGATGTAGTTTGCGTAATAATCCACCGCCAGGAAGATGGCCAGAACCAGGGGAATCAGGCTCCACCAAACCGAAAAGCGTTTCATTCGATCTTCTTGTTCTTTTGGCATCAGTGCGACGATGATGCTTCCGATCAAAGGGAGAAAAACGATCAGTGTCAGCACCGAACTGCGAAATAGTTCCATTGAAATCTCCTCCTCGGAGTAAGTACGGAGATGAGAGCGAAGTTTTTATGTCAGGTTACTAAATCCTCGATTTGGGATACCAGATATTGGATATTCGCTATTGACTTCTCTGTCAGATAGTCTCAATACCCAGTATCAGATATCCAATATCGAGTAATGAAAAGGAAAGTAGTTCTCAGACGACCATTAAGCTAGTTAAAAGATAATTTCGGCTACGCCGATCAGGATCAAAACAGTGAGAAGCATGACCAATAGGTACTGTTGCACCTGCCCGGATTGCACCAGGCGCAATACAGAGCCCGTTGCCGTGGCCACCAGGCCTGTACCATTGACCGCTCCATCGATAAACCACTCGTCGATAGCGGTTCGGGTGAAATGTGCAATCCAGCGGCCAAAGCGACCAACCGTGTTGACGATGAAATCGATGACCGTGCGGTCGAACCAGTAGGCTGCTCGGGCGAGCCAGAGAGTCGGGCGCACAGCAATCAGGTCGTAGAATTCATCAAAGTAGTATTTGTTCTTGAGCACTTTGTGCACCGGCCCCAGCCAACGCACCAGCGGATCTTGCTGGCCGGCCTGCAAGGGCTTGCGGCCATAGACCAACCAGGCCAGAAAGATGCCGCCCAGGGCTACGATCATGGAAACCGAAACAGCCACGGGAATGAACGGCAATTCCGCATGATGCAAGCCATAGGTTTCCGCCATTTCGCCCAGGTAGCCTCCCAGGGGATTGGCGGCGAGCGGCCCCAAAAATGTCCACGATTCGGGGATGCCGATCCAGCCCAGGACGACGGCGAAAAATGCCAACACCATCAGCGGCAAAGTCATGCTATTGACGCTTTCGGGGGCGTGTGCGGCCGCTTCGGTGCGGGGCTTGCCAAAAAAGGTGAGGAATACCGCCCGGAAGGAGTAGAATGCTGTCAGCAACGCGGCAATGGCCAGGGTCCAGAACACCACCTGATGATGGGTGGCCCAGGCGTCGGCCAAAATTTCGTCCTTCGACCAGAACCCGGCCGTGATCAAGGGGAAGCCGGAGAGCGCCGCAGCGCCGATGATGAAAGTCCAACCGGTTTTAGGCATACGCTTGAGCAAACCGCCCATATTCATCATGTCCTGCGGATCGAAGTATCCCTCCTCGTGGCCGTCGCCATGACCATGTTCGTGAGCATGATGATGGCCGTGTTCGACGCCGTGGATGACGGAGCCGGAGCCCAGGAAGAGCAGCCCCTTGAAAAAGGCGTGCATGATCAGATGGAAGATCGCCGCAATCCAGGCGCCGATCCCCAGGGCTGCAAACATGAAGCCAAGCTGGGAGATGGTCGAATAGGCCAGCACCTTCTTGATATCGTTCTGAGCCACGGCGATGGTGGCGGCGAAGATAGCCGTAAACGCCCCGATAAAGGCGACGAAGGTGACAGCCCCGTTTTCGCCATGACCGGAAGCAGCGAACACCGGCCACATGCGTACGATCAAATAGACGCCGGCCGAGACCATGGTGGCGGCATGGATGAGGGCGGAGACGGGGGTGGGACCTTCCATGGCGTCCGGGAGCCAGACATGCAGTGGGAATTGGGCCGATTTGCCGATCGCGCCCCAGAAGATGAGGATGGCGATCACGACAGCCCAGGAGACCGTGCCGAAGAAGGGCAGCGTCACTGTCGCTTCCGTCACGTGATGCAGCGTCTCGGGGGCGAAAACGTGTTGGAAGTTGAGATCCCCGGCAAAGATGAAAAGGAAGATCATGCCCGCCATCAACAACACATCGCCCACGCGGGTGGTGAGGAAGGCTTTGAGACCGGCCTGGGGCGGCGTGATCTGCTTGGGGTCCGGGTACTTTTTGTTGTACCAGAAGCCGATGAGCAGGTAGGAACACAAACCCATGATCTCCCAGAAAATGAAGAGCATCAGCAAGTTGTCGGCCACCACCAACCCCAACATACCGGTGGCGAACAAGGAGATGTAGGCGAAGAAACGGCTGTATCGGGGATCTAGCCCCTCCTTTTTCGCTTTCTCCACCCGGTTTTCTTCTTCCTCGGGCAGGTCTCCTCGCTTCAGGATGTCATCCATAAAGCCGGGGAAGCTCATGTAGCCGGTGCTGTACAAGAAAATCATGCTGAGCACAATGCCGACCATGAACAGCATGAGCGCTGTCACGCCATCAACCATCACCCCTATCGAGAACATAGTTTCGCCAGTGGGGATCCAGGGAATGCTCATGTCAAAGGGCCTTATCTCCACATCCGGTCCGAAAAAGGCCAAAAAGGCGACGATCCAAGACAGCAACCAGGCGGTGAAGACGCCCGCCAAAGCGATATTGGAGCTCAGGCGTTTGTTCTTGTTGGTGAACAAGATGATGAGGAAGAAAGCGATCAGGGTGGGGAGTGGTATCAACCACGCGAGATTAAAGGTAAATTCCGACATAAACGACCTCGAACGATATGCTTGACAGTGGGCCGGCGGGTGAGGGATTCAGAAACGATAAGGGGTTCATTCAGTGTTTCAGCAAATCAATCTCATCGATATTGACGGTGCGGCGAGTGCGGTAAATGGAAATGATTAACGCCAAACCAACGGCGGCTTCTGCGGCGGCCACCGCCAGGACAAAGATAGAGAATATCTGGCCGGTGGGGTCATCGGGGCGCACAAAGCGCCAAAAGGCCAGGATGTTGATGTTGACGGCATTCAGCATCAACTCGACGCCCATGAGCACCGCCACGGCATTACGCCGCGCCAAGACGCCGAAAAACCCAATGCCAAAAAGAGCTGCGCCTAAAAATAAATACCAGGATAAGGGTGCGACCACTGAGTTGCCTCCTGTGTAACGATCAAGGATGAAAGGTTAAGGAATGGCGTTTACCAGGCGAACCGTATCCTTAATCTTTCATCTTTAATAATTGATTATTGATGCCGCTCTCGCGCCAACATGATGGCTCCGATCAGAGCCACTAAAAGCAGAATCGAGACGACCTCGAAGGGAATGACATAAGTCGAAACAAAACCTTTACCGATCTGGGCGATTGCGTCGTCGGGTACTGGCTGGGGATTCACATCGAATTTCACGATGGTGAAAAGCCAGATCAGGGCGGCGATGATCAACGCGGATGCCACCGCCACGATGCCCGCCCACTGATTCAGTGCGCCAGCCTCTCGTCCCATCACGCTACGCGTGAGCATGATGGCGAAGATGATGAGGGTGGCGATAGCGCCGATGTAGACGACGACTTGAGACACCGCCAGGAATTCCGCCTGCAGCAAAACGTAGAAGAACGCAACGCCAGCAAACGTGCCGATCAAAAACAGGGCGGCATGAAATAAATTCCGGGCGATGACAGTGCCGATGGCGGAGCCCAGCGTGAGGATTGCGACAATCAAAAAGAGAATTTGTAGCGCCATGTGTTCTATCCTTACAAACGAGGGATTTCAGGCGTAAAGAGCCGTTTGGATGCCCATTTGGACTTTTCCAGTCCTTTACCCAGCAACCAAAGTGCGATGACGAAGACCGCCACATTGCTTAGCAGGATCAGGAGCCATACTGCGATTGTGGGAAGCCCCAACTTGAGAATGATGGCGGTTAGCAGGAACAAGACCAGCACCATCGGAACCAGGACTTTCCAGCAGAAACTCATCATCTGATCGATGCGCAGTCGGGGGAAGGTAGCGCGAATCCAGGCGAAGATGACGAACATGATGATCGTCTTGCCGAGGAAATAAACCACGCCCAGCGCCGGAACTTGACTGACGAACGGCCCTTGCCACCCACCCAGGAAAAGGGTGGTGGCGACCGCTGAAAGCACCCAGGTGTTCATGAAAAAGGCCAGATAAAACCAGGCGAATTTTAGACCCGAGTATTCGATATTGTACCCGGCCACGATCTCTGACTCGGCCTCCAGCAAGTCAAACGGAGCCCGCTCCCCCTCGGCCAGCGCCGTCGTCAGGTAGATGATGAATGCAGCCGGCATGATCCAGATATTCCACCCGAGGCCAAAAAACTGGCCCTGCGCTTCGACGAGGCCGTTCATACGCATGGTTCCCGCCAGCAAAACCGGCAACAGCATGGCGAACGCCATCGGGATCTCATAGCTCATCAGCTGCGCCACCACGCGGAAGCCGCCCAGAAGCGCATACTTGTTGTTCGATGCCCAGCCAGCCATCAGCAATGACATGGAGCTAACCGAAGCGAAAGCCATCAGGTAAACCACGCCGACATTGATGTCCGTGCCGATGACTTTATCGGCGAAAGGAATCACGGCAAAGGCCATGACGATGGAAAAGACGGCCAGTGTAGGCGCCAGATTGAACGTGATCCTGTCTGCTCCCGCTGGCGTGATGTCTTCTTTGGTGAATAGCTTCAGGGTATCGGCAATGGGCTGAATGAGACCGAAGGGGCCGACGCGGTTGGGGCCGAGCCGATCCTGCACGCGACCGGCGAGCTTGCGTTCGAACCAAATCAGAAGAATCGCCAGCACAATGAAGATGACTAGCAATATCAGGGCGCCGAAAATCCAGTCTATTAACGAAGCCTGCCCACTGGTCAAGCCGATGTTGATAAGAAATTGATGAAAGGCTTCGCCAATCACTCGTAAATCAATGTTCATAAACGCACTCCACGATGAGCGTGAGGTGGGATGAGTTCAACGATGATAGATGGTCATCGCCCTATTGCCATTCCAGGGCGTTCTTTTTCCATGCGTATATCAACCCGCCCGCCAGGATGACGACAAACAAGATGGCTTCAAACACCGCAAACAGTCCGACTTGTTCAAAGGCCACGGCGAACGGGAACAGAAAGATGACTTCGATGTCGAATATGACAAAAATCAACGCAATCAGATAGTATTGCGCCCGAAATTGCACCCAGGCATCCCCTATAGTCTCAATACCGCATTCATAAGTTGATTTTTTGATCGGATCAGGCCGTTTGGGGCGTAGCATCCAGGCAATTCCCACGCCTACAAAAGGAAAGAGGAATGCGATAATAGCCAGTACGCCAATAAGGCCATATTGATCGAGCATGCGTTTTCTCCTTTGAAAAATGCACTAAAACGATCCTGTAATGATGTAAGCATTTTCAGCAGAATCGTTTAGGGACTTTTCGCTCACGATTTTCAACCTGCTGTTCCGAAAAGTCCTTTTGAAAGACAAGGCGTTATGCTAACACCTTGGTATTCAGCTCGGGTGGGTGGACTGACAACGATGACCTTATTACTCACAGTGCAAAAAGCAAAATGGATGTTCAAATCATCTGAGAACTCGGAATCAGATGATTTACGGAATCGAACCGTATCAAACGGAAGAATTCTTGCAAATCATCGAATTCTCGATCCTTGGCATCAGTCCTTAGATTTGAGAATGAGCGGATTATAGCACAGCCTTTGAATCCGTGGGAAGTTTTTCACACGAAAATCATGGCCCTGTAATGACGGACTGAGTGTAACACAGATTCCGGTCACAGCCCAAAGTTTGACATTGACGTTTGCATCATCTTCTCCACTTTGTACTATCCGTGCTACAATGTCCCTCGCCACCTCGTAGGGGCGACCGGCCGGTCGCACCTACCTCGCCCCATCCGCACCATGTCCGATCCATCCCCCCTTTATCGCGTTGGCCGCGACACATTCGAGACAGACGAAATTCGCCTGCAAAAGGCCCTGGAGCGTTACAATGAGGGCAAGGGCTTGATCGGCGGCGATCCCAGCCGACGCCCGGGCGGGATCCGTCCCCTGCCCGAACAATTTTCCCGCGCTTTTCGTTTGCTGGGAGCCGCGCCCGAAAAATTGGAGCGTCTGCATCGTTTCCTGCAAGAAGCGCCGCTGGAGATCGAAATTGGCAGTGGACGCGGCGAATTCATCCTCGACTGGGCCGCCCAGCATCCTGATCGACATTTTCTCACTTTCGAGGTTAAAACCAAACTCGCGCTCCGCATCGCCAAACGCGCTCAGAAACAGGGCCTGACAAATCTTTGGGTCTCGGATGACGACGCACGCTACACACTGCCCAGATTGCTGAACCCCGCCAGCGTCGATGTCTTCCACATTCTTTTTCCCGACCCCTGGTGGAAGCCCAAGCACCAGGTTCGCCGGGTCTTCACCCCACCCTTCATCGATGTCCTCGCCCTCCTCCTGCGCCCAACCGGCCTCTTGCGCGTCGCCACCGACGTTCCGGGCTACGCCCGGCAGATCCAGCAACTGTTGGAGTCGCATCCGGACTTCGTTGGTCCCCTGCCCGAATTGGCCGAACGCTTCAGCGCAGCCACGCCCACCGACCGCCAGGTCTTCTGTGACGAAATCGGTAGGCCGTATGAATATCTGTACTTTGTAAAGCGTTAGAGCAAAGAGTAATTTGATATTGGATACCCGCTATTCGGTATTCATCGTCTCGAAGAAAATGGGAGGAATACCCAATGCCCGATATCCAACATCACGGAAGAACCACAGCATTTCCACAAACTCACCATCCCTTCACCACAAAACGGAGAAACTCATGAACCGAGAGATCGTACACACCGACAACGCCCCCGCAGCCGTCGGGCCCTACTCACAGGCAGTCAAGACAGCTAACATGGTTTTCACGGCCGGTCAAATCGGTCTTGATCCGCAAACAGGCAAACTGCGCAACGGACTGGAAGCGCAAACGCGCCAGGTGCTCGTCAACCTGGAAGCAGTACTCCACGCCGCAGGCGCTAGCATGGCCCACATCGTCAAGACAACCATCTTCCTCACCGATATGGCTGATTTCGCCACCGTCAACGCCATCTACGCCAACGCTTTCGATGCCGCCCCACCCGCTCGATCAACCGTCGCGGTTGCCGCGTTACCCCTTGGCGCACTCGTGGAAATCGAAGCCATAGCCATCCTTGCATAAAGCCATCAAACCATTTTGCCTTTTCGCCAGCTATTCGGTATACTAAACCGTCAAATTTTTGGAGGAGAAGGCCTCATTTATGAACAATCTTGAACAACTTCCTGAAATGCCACCTCAGGAGGTAGCACCACCGCCACCCATCACTACCGAACCATCCACCCCCGAAGCGACAGAGACGAGCACAGCGACAACAGAAGAACAAGAAGAACAAGAAGAACAAGCTGTGCATCCGATGGAGCTTCTACTCAGCCAGGACACTTACAGTTTCAAAGAACTGGAGGTCGGGGAGACAATTGAAGGCGTCATCGTCAGCATCAACGACGGTGAAGTTTTGGTCGACATTGGCTCCAAATCCGAGGGCATCATCCCCGCCCGAGATCTGGATCGAGTCGACGACGAAATCCGTGACAACCTGAAGGTGGGCGACACCATCTTCATCCAGGTCGTGCGACCGGTCAGCCGCGATGGCAACGCCGTCCTTTCCCTGTCCCGCGCCCTCGCCGAATACGACTGGCAGCACGCCGCCGAACTCATGGAAAGCGGCGAAGTCTTCGAAGGCGAAGTGAGCGGCTACAACAAAGGCGGCATCATCGTCTACATCGGTAAGGCTCGCGGCTTCGTGCCGGCGTCACAACTCGTCAGCGACGAAGGACGCAAACGCCAGGATTCGGACGATCGTTTTGCCGACCTCGTTGGCAACAAGCTACACCTGAAAGTGATCGAGATCGACCGCAGTCGCAACCGCTTGATCTTGTCTGAGCGACAGGCCATGCGCGACTGGCGTCGGCAGCAAAAAGAAAAACTGCTGAGCGAATTGAAGATCGGCGCTGTTCGCAGCGGCGTCGTCAGCAGCCTCGCCCCCTTCGGTGCATTTGTCGATCTCGGCGGCGCTGATGGTCTGATTCATCTTTCTGAACTTTCCTGGGGTCGCGTCCAGCACCCGAGCGAAGTGGTGAGTATTGGCGACAAAGTCGATGTCAAAATCATTAGCGTCGATCGCGATCGCCGTCGCATTGGTTTGAGCTTGCGCCAACTGTTACCCGAACCCTGGACAGTCGTCCACGAGGAATACGCCATTGGCCAATTGGTGGAAGGCGAAATCACTCGCTTGACCAGCTTCGGAGCCTTTGCCCGTATCGACGGCACGATCGAAGGGCTAATCCACATCAGCGAACTGTCAGACCAGCGTATCGCCCATCCCAAAGAAGTGGTCAAGGAACGCCAAACGCTCACCCTGCGCGTCATCAAGATCGATCCTGAAAAACGACGCATGGGGCTCAGCCTCAAACGCGTGGCCGAAGAAGAATACGCGGTCATCGATTGGGCGCCTGAGGGTGATGATGAACTGGCGGGTGAAGAAACGACCATGGCCGCCGCCCTGGCGCAAGCAGAAGAAATCGCAGCCGAAGCCGAGGCCCAAGCTGAAGCCGCCGAAGAAATCGCCGTCGAGGTGGAAGAAACGATCGTCGAAGTCGAAACGGAAACAGGCGAAGAAACCCTCGCCGAGATCGAAGAAACCATCGTCGAACTTGAGGCGGATGGCGAAACAATCGTCGAAACAATCGAAGAAGAAGTCGTCGTCGAACTGGACGCGGATAGCGAAACAATCGTCGAGGCAATCGAAGTCGAAGAAGTGGTAGAAGTGGCGGAAGTGGAAGAAACGCCCGCTGAAGCCGAGTTAGAACTGGCGACCGCCGCTTGAAATTGTCCACCACAAGAGTCTCGCTAAAACGTTTTGCGCGTCCAATAACCTGACGCCCCCAACATCCACATAACCATCAAAGGCCGATTCCATGAAGGGGTCGGCTTTTTTGTTTCAGGAGCGAGCCTGTTGGAAGGGACGATGCGAAGCATTGCCGCGCCAAAGTCAGTGTTGACAAATAGTTCAAGCAGTCCCACAATAAGGCCATCACTCGCCAGATTCCAGTGACCGGAGGAGGCGTTACAGGTCATCCGCCGATTTTTGGTATAATGTCATATGTCAGAACATAACTTCTCTGAGTTGTTGTACCCATTCTCCCAAACGAGAAGTGTTTTCCGACAAATGACAGCAAGAGGATAATAACGATGCCAGATAAATTTGATCGATTCACCAAGAAAGCGCGTAGAGCATTGCAATTGGCGCAAGAAGAAGCGCAACGCCTCAACCATAACTACATCGGCACCGAACACCTGCTCCTTGGGCTGATGAAGGAAGAAAACGGGGTGGCTTCGAAAGTGCTGGTCGAACTGGGGGTGGAGCCAAATCAAGTGGTGCGGGCCGTAGAGCGAACGGTGGGGCGAGGTGAACGCCCTCCCTTCGGCAAACCCACGCTCGCGCCTCGCACCAAACGCGTGATCGAATTGGCGGTGGACGAAGCGCGCCTGATGGGGCACCACTACATCGGCACCGAACACCTGCTGCTGGGATTGGTGCGGGAAGGAGAGGGGATTGCCGTCAATGTGTTGCGCGGACTCGGCGTCAGTCTCGATCGGGTTCGTACACAGACTGCACGCTCAATCTTACAGGCGCAAAAAGTGCCTGCCGGCGGCGGTAGGGGAAAGAAAGAAAGCGATACGCCCCTGGTCGATCAACTCGGCCTGGATCTAACTGCCCGCGCCGCCGACGGAGCGCTCGACCCGGTCGTCGGGCGTGAAACCGAGATCGAACGCGTAATCCAGATCATGTCGCGGCGCACCAAGAATAATCCAGCCCTCATTGGCGAACCGGGCGTGGGCAAAACCGCCATTGTCGAAGGCTTGGCCCAACGGATTATCGAGGGGGACGTGCCCGAGCCCCTGCTCCACAAACGTCTGCTCATGCTGGATGTGGGCTCGTTGGTGGCGGGCACGATGTATCGGGGCCAATTCGAAGAGCGTTTGAAAAAGATCATCGCCGAGATTACCGAGGCTGAGGCGATTCTCTTCATCGACGAGGTGCACATGTTGGTGGGCGCGGGAGCTGCAGGCAGCAGCGTCGACGCCGCCAACATCCTCAAACCAGCGCTCAGTCGCGGCGAAATCCAGGTTATCGGCGCCACCACCCTGGACGAATATCGCAAATATATCGAAAGCGACGCCGCCCTGGAACGACGTTTTCAACCAGTATTCGTGGAAGAGCCCGACATCGAAGAAACCATCGAGATACTGCGGGGCATCCGCTACAAATACGAAGAACACCATCGGCTTAACATTGGCGACGACGCCCTGAAAGCCGCCGCTCACCTCGCCGCCCGTTATGTGCCCGACCGTTTCATGCCCGATAAAGCCATCGATCTGATCGATGAGGCATCCAGCCGGGTGCGCATGTACAAAACCCCCCTGGCCGCCAATCTTCGCGCCACATTCAAGGACTTGAAAGCGCTACAACAGGAGAAGGCGGAAGCGTTGGCGCAGGATCGCTACGATTTCGCCATCAACCTGCGTTATCGAGAGGTCGAGCTACAAAATCAATTAGACAGGATGCGCGCCAGTTGGGACACCGCCGAACGCCCGTTGGTCAATCCCGAAGACATTGCGGAAGTAGTGGCGATGTGGACAGGCATCCCGGTCGTGCGCATCGCCGGGGAAGAAAGCCAGCGCCTTTTGCAGATGGAAGATTATCTGCAAGCGCGAGTGATCGGTCAACCCGAGCCGGTGAAAGCCATCGCCAAAGCGGTGCGCCGCGCTCGCGCCGGTCTCAAGGATCCCAAACGCCCGATCGGCGCCTTCATCTTCCTGGGGCCCACCGGCGTGGGAAAGACCTACCTGGCGCAAAACCTGGCGGAATTTTTATTCGGCTCACAAGATGCGCTAATCAAGATCGATATGTCGGAATTCATGGAGCGGCACAACATCAGCCGTCTGGTCGGCGCGCCTCCCGGCTATATCGGCTACGACGAAGGCGGACAATTGACCGAGGCCGTGCGCCGTCGCCCCTATTGCGTCATCCTGCTCGACGAAGTCGAAAAAGCGCATCCCGAAGCCTTCAACATCCTTTTGCAGATCATGGAAGATGGGCAATTGACGGACGGCACAGGACGCCGAGTCGATTTCCGCCACAGCATCATCATCATGACCTCCAATGTCGGCGCCTCGCTCATCCGGCATGGCGGGAGCTTGGGCTTTGCGATCACCGATGATGAGGCCAGACGCCAAAAAGGGGATTACGAAGACATGAAAAAGCGGGTGATGGACGCCATGCAGCGCACTTTCCGCCCGGAATTCATCAATCGGCTAGACGGCATCATGGTCTTCCACTCCTTGGACCTCGAATCGATCAAACAAATCGTAGAACTGGAACTCCAACGGGTGTACCTACAATTGACCGAACACGAAATCACGCTCGAAGTGACGGCATCGGCCAAGGAGTTTCTGGCGGAAGTGGGGTATGATCCTAAATTCGGGGCCAGGCCCTTGCGCCGCTCGATCCAGGAGTACGTGGATGACCCGCTCAGCGAAGGCCTGCTGGCCGAGGAATTCGGTCCCGGTGATGTAATCCAAGTGCGGCATGATCCAGAAGAAAAGGCCCTCACATTCGAAAAGGTCGGTCAAAACGAATGGCTGGAGGATGAACCTATGTTGGAAGCGATCTTGGGATGAAGTCCGGGAGGAGCAACGATTAAGGATTGCCGTAGAAGACGCCCCTTTAATCTTTGATCCTTAATCCTTAGCACTCATGGCAACCAAAACCCGAACCAAATTCGTTTGTAAAGAATGTGGGTAGAGCCAGGCCAAATGGGCCGGACGCTGCCCCCATTGCGGCGAATGGAACACCCTGGTCGAATTCACCGAACGAACGGATAAAAACCCGAGCCGCGCGGTGTTTCCGGCCGGCGGCGTGGCCCGACCGGTGGCTTTGCCCGATGTGCCCGCCGACGACAGCGCCCGCATTCCGCTCGCCATCGGTGAACTGGCGCGAGTACTGGGGGGCGGCATCGTCCCCGGTGGCGGCGTGCTCATCAGCGGAGACCCCGGCATCGGCAAGAGCACGCTGCTGATCCAGATGGCGGCGGCCGTGGCGGACGGCGGCCACAAGGTGCTCTATGTCAGCGGCGAGGAATCCGCGCACCAGATCAAACGCCGGGCCGAGCGCCTGGGCATCGTCGCCCCCAACCTCCATCTCCTGGCCGATGTCAACCTCAACAACATCGTCACTCAAATCGAGTCGCTGAACCCGGGCCTGATCATTGTCGATTCCATCCAGGCGGTGTATCTGGAGAGCAAGGAAAGCAGCGCCGGTAGCGTCACGCAGGTGAGGGAATGCGCGTCGTTGCTGCTGCGCCTGGCCAAATCCCAGAACATTCCTCTCTTCCTGGTCGGCCACGTGACCAAAGAAGGGACCATCGCCGGGCCGCGGGTGCTGGAGCACATGGTGGACACCGTGCTTTACCTGGAGGGAGATCGGTTCCACAGCTACCGGCTGTTGCGCTCGGTGAAAAATCGTTTTGGTTCCACGAACGAGGTGGGTGTGTTCGAGATGAGCGCCCAGGGCATGGTGGAGGTGCTCAACCCCTCCGAGGCGTTCCTGGCCGAACGTTTGCCCAACGCTTCGGGCAGCGCCATCGCCGTGCCCATGGAGGGAACC
The DNA here is from genome assembly GCA_011176555.1 of Caldilineae bacterium. Classification (GTDB taxonomy): domain Bacteria; phylum Chloroflexota; class Anaerolineae; order J102; family J102; genus DUEF01. The sequence continues at coordinate 976 of DUEF01000340.1, read as the reverse complement.
CGGCCCTTGCTGGTGGAAGTGCAGGCCCTGGCCTCCACCACCTCCTTCGCCCAACCGCGACGCACGGCCAACGGTATCGACTTCAATCGCTTATTGCTAATCACCGCCGTGCTCTCCAAACGGGCGGGGCTGCGCCTGTCGGATCAGGACGTGTTCGTCAACGTGATCGGCGGCATGAAGATATCGGAACCGGCCAGCGATCTGGCCATCGCCGCCGCGATCACATCCAGCGTGCGCAATAAGCCGGTGGCGGCGGACCTGGTGCTGATCGGCGAAGTGGGGCTCAGCGGCGAATTGCGCTCGGTGAGTCAGTTGGCGCGGCGGTTGAGCGAAGCTCAAAAGTTGGGGTTCAAACGGGCGGTCGTGCCACGCAGCGCCCGCCGCGGGCTGGGTGATAGCACGCCCGACGCGTTGGAACTGCTGCCGGTGCGTTCGCTCACGCAAGCCCTCGAAGCGGCGCTGATCAACTGATTCTCGTCATGTCGAACGAACGTGAGGCATCCCCCGGCTGATCGTATGCCGCACGTCATGTCGAACGAACGTGAGACATCCCCTAGATGATCACACAGGGGATCAGTTCCCTCGTTCCGCTCGGGACAGGCCTCCCGCTGGTCGTCGAGATGACGTGATACTCAAGCAGGATCTGGCGATTCCTCTGGTTCCGACTCCCCTTGTTCGTCTAATCCCGCGTACTCGGCGGATTCTGGCTCTTCCGGCTCGTCCTCCGTCACCATCACCAACTCGCCGCGCATGAACCCGCCCTCGTCCAACAAGAAGGACTCGACGCGGATGGTTCCCCACATGCGCCCGCCATCCAGCAACTCCACCCGTTTGGCGTTCAGTTCGCCCTTGTATGCCCCGGCCACCGACACCGTATCGGCCTGAATATCAGCCACAACGCGGGCGTCGTGTCCGATGATGATGTTGCCCAGGGTCTCGATGCGGCCACCTTCGATTACGCCGTCGATGCGGACTG
>DUEF01000034.1 GCA_011176555.1 Caldilineae bacterium | reverse complement strand
CTGGCCTGTGAGCAGGAAGGGGTCTTCGTTTCGTTTGATGCGTTGGCCGAAATAGCGGGTTGACATTATCTTTCCTCCTTCATCTTCTCCGCCGCGGTCTTCACGGCATTGACGATATGCTGGTAGCCGGTGCAGCGGCAGAGGTTGCCGGAAATGGCCAGGCGGACTTCCTCGTCGGTCGGGTCAGGATTCTGTTCGAGGAAGGGCTTGACGGTCATCAGAATGCCGGGCGTGCAGAAGCCGCATTGCAGGCCGTGCTCCTCGTGGAAGGCTTCCTGGATGGGATGCAGGTGCTTGAGGCCATCGATGGCGAGGCCCTCGACCGTGAAGAGTTCGTGGCCATCCGCCTGCACCGCGAACATCAGGCAGGAGCGCACGGGCTGGCCGTCCAGCAAGATGGTGCAAGCGCCGCACACGCCATGTTCGCAGCCGACGTGCGTACCGGTCAGGCCCAAGTCCTGACGGATGAAGTCGCTCAGCAACAGGCGGGGTTCGACAGTGCGCTGGTAAGATGCGCCGTTGACGGTGACAGTGATGTTGATTTGCTGGCTCATTTCGCCCCTCCTTGTCGCGCAGATTGCGCTGCTCGCTCGAAGGCTAGTGTTAGCGCCTGACGCCCCAGCACCGAGATCAAATGGCGTCGATACTCGAGTGTGGCGTGAATATCGGCATTGGGCGTGGGGATGTCGGCATTGGCTGCCAGATCAGCAGCAGCCTGAATGATTTCGGCGGTCGGTTTCTGGCCGATGAGCGCCGCAACAGCCTGCTTGGCGGCCACCGGCCCGTCGCCCACGCTGAAGTAGGTCATCCGAGCGTCTTTGCAGGCCCCGCCAGCGTCCAGCTCGACCAGAGCCGTGACCCCGACCAGGGCGAAATCGCCGTGCCGCCGCGAGACTTCCCGCATAGCAGCGCCGCTGCGGGCGGGCATCGGGCCGAATGCAACCTCGGTCAGCATCTCGTCCGGCTCCAAGGCCGTGGTGAACAAGTCCACGAAGAAATCATCCGCGCCGATCCAGCGCCTGCCGCGCTGACTGGTGGCCTGCACCCGACCGTCCAGCGTCAGCAACACCGCTGGCAGTTCGGCGGAGGGGTCGGCGTGGGCGATGGAGCCGCCAAAGGTGCCGCGGTTGCGGATCTGCGGGTGAGCGATCCAGGGCATGGTCTCGCTGATGAGCGGGGTGACGTCCGCCACCAGGGCGCTCTGTTCGATGGCCACGTGCCGGGCCATAGCGCCGATGCGCAGGCCGCCATCCCTGGTCGGGGTGATGTACCCCAGGTCGGGAATACGATTAAGGTCGATCAGCACCGAGGGTTGGGACAGACGAAAGTTCATGGTGGGGATCAGGCTCTGCCCGCCGGCCAGGATTTTGGCGTCATAGCCATAATCGGCCAGCAGGCCCACCGCTTCCTCCACCGAGGTGGGTGCGTGGTATTTGAATGGGGCTGGTTTCATGAAAACCTCGGGTATTGGGTACTGGATATTGGGTATTGGGATTGAATATTGGGATGACTCTGCAATCACCAATACCCAATATCAATTAATGAACGAATCTCGCGGTTAGCGTCAACCTTCCTTGATCGCAATAAACCTCCCCCACATCGACGCGGTTTCCATGCCTTTGGGCAGGTAGACGGCCAGGTAGTAGCGGCCGCTGGGTGCGTCGTGGATGTCCATGCCCAGGTTTTCGGCGTGGACGATGCCTTGCGGGAAGAGGTTGAGGTGCGTGTCCTGGTAGTATTTGTCGAGCGGGAACATCTCGTCCCAATCCTTGCCGAAGCGCTCGATCAGTTTGCGATTGGCTTCCTGGAAGGTCTTGGGATGCCAGATGCGCTGGATGGTGTTCATGGGGTGATCCTGGCTGACCGCGTCGATGCCCAGCCATTTGATCTTCTTCTCGACCACCCAGTCCGAGAAATCGGGCGAGGGGCCGGGGTGACGGATCATGTAACGGAATTCGTCGGAATCGGGGCTGTTCCAGCCGTAGTTGTGGAAGCCGGTCTTGAGCAGGAGGATGTCGCCCTCCCGCACCTCCACCACGCTTTCGATCATCTCCGGCGTGTACACATCCAGGTCAGTGACCATGTCGGAGATGTCGGCGATGGCGCCCGGGCCAATCCAATGTTCGAGCGGCACTTCGCCGATGGTGCGACCCCGTGACCAGAAGTGTTTCTCGCCATCCATGTGCGTGGCCAGGTGGAAACTGGCTTTGCAGATGGCGTTGTTCCGGCCCATGCCGAAAGCTTGCCCGCCCACGCGTTTGTGATAGCGCACGGTCAGGGGCTCGTAATTGGCCCACTGCGGCGTCTGCACGCTGAACGGTAGGGTGAAATCTAACACCTCGGCCGCGGCCATCATCGCGAAGAAATCATCCTCGCTCATGCCCTCGGGCGGGCGATAGGCCACCGGTCGCATCCACGAACTTTCCGCTTCCATGAAGGGTAGTGGGAACATCATGAACCAGGCGCGCTGGTTGTTCAATTCGTCGATCTGCCCGACCAGAGATTCGGCGAACAGCAGGTGGGCTTTGGGGATGGTGGTGTGGGTCAAGCGGTAGTATTCCTCGGGCGGGAACATCTCGTCCCAGCTTTTGCCATGCTCGGCCTGAAGCTTCGCTTCCGCCTTGGCGAAATCGCCCGGGTGCATGGTGCGGATGGGGGTGTTCATGGGGTGCTCGGCCAGGCCGCAATCCACGCCCACGATCTTCAACTCCATCTCCAGCGCCCAGCGGTAAAAGTCCATGGATGGTCCCGGATGTCGCACCAGGAACCCGAACTCTTTGCTTTCGACCCCGCCCTGGGCCTCGGGATTGGCGATGTCGGGCTGGTCGAAGGAATAGCGGTGGTAGCCGGTGTTGACGATGAGGATATCGCCCTTGCGCACATCGGCCACGCTGGTGATCATCTCCGGCGTGTACACGCTGTAATCGGAAACGAGATGCGAGATGTCGGCGACCACGCCCTGGCCCATGAGGGCGTCGAGCGGGATGTCAGAAAGGGCGCGCCCGCCGGAGTGGAAGGCGCGTTCGCCGGTGAGATGCGTGCCGGTGCTGTTGCTCCAGGTGATGAGTTGGCCGTTCGCGCCCTGCCCGCCGCCAAAAGCGCCGGTGACGCGCTTGAAAAAGGTGATTTCCAGCGCCTTATCGCCCGGCCACGGCGGCGTGAAGATGCTCAGATCTTGCGCCAGGTCGTAGACTTTGGCGTTGGCGAGGATGGTGATAAGTTGTTCGCGGTTCATGGGGGTGTCTCCGGTAATTTGATATTTGATATTCGTAGGGGCAAGGCATTCCTCGCACATTGATACGATAAGCAAGGCGGTTCATCATAACATGAGTACTCAACTAGCCAGGTGTCAACTAGGAATGCCTTGCCCCTACCATTTCGATCATCGCTCTAAAACCCATACTGCTCTGCATACGCAATCACAGCCTCTTCGAAAATGCTCATCGGCGGTCGCACGAGACCCGCGCCAACCTGGCCGACGCCCGCATTTTTGTGAGCGATGCCGGTGTTGATGCGCGGGGTGATGCCGGTTTCGACCACTTTGCGGATGTCGATGCCGGTGGGCGTGCCGCGGAATTCCATGACGGGCATGTTGAAGAATTTGTGCTCGGTGAAGGTGATTTCGTACATCTCCAGGGTGGCGTTGATGGCGTCTTTGGGCGAGCCGCTGACGAAGGTGACGATGGCCGGAGCCGTGGCCATGGCGAAACCGCCGATGCCTGCGGTCTCGGTGATGGTGCTATCGCCGATGTCGCCGCTGGAATCATCAACTGTGAAGCCGGGGAAATAGAGGCCTTTGGGCGTGCCCACCGGGCCGGTGAACCACTGGTCGCCCAAACCGCTGACGCGGATGCCGAAATCGGTGCCATTGCGGGCCATGACCGTGACGATGGTGCTGCCTTCCACGCCGTGCGCGGCGTCGGCCATCGCTTTGCAGGCGGCCATAACGGGATTGAGCACGGCCAGGGCGTTGTCGCCGATAGCGGTGAGGATGTCGGCGGCGATTTGCGGGCTGGGCGCCGCTTTAGCCACGTGCGGAGCCAGGGCCTTGAGGAAGAGGATGGAACCGGCCTTGTTGCGGTTGTGCCCCTCATCGCCCATGTGCAAGGATTCGGCCAACAGCGCCCGGATGTCGATGCCGCCGCTAGCAGCGATGGCGTCTCGCAGCACCGGGGCCATGACATCGTTCATCCAGTTCATGCGTTCCATCACGCTCTCGTCGTAAGCGCCGTAGCGCAGCACCTTGCCGTAGCCTTCGTTCAGGTTGGAATAGGCGAAGTTGCCATGCGTCGTGTTTTCGATGATGTATACTTCCATCGACGCCGAGGTCAAGCCCGCCATGGGCCCGACCGACTGGTGGTGATGACAGGGCTCCAGTTCTATCTCGCCCGATGTCACCAACGCTTCCGCCTCGGCCTCGTTTTTGGCCTTGCCCTCGAAAATCAGCGCGCCGGTGATCGCCCCGCGCATCGGCCCGGAGGCCCGCTCCCAGGTGATGGGCGGCCCCGCGTGCAGCAGCAGGTTTTCGCGCATGCCCGGGATCACATCGATGGCCTTCTCCACGCCCACCAGGACGGGACGAGCTTCCATCATACGGTTCGTGGCTTCTGTGTTTGCTTGATTAATGTCCATGAGTTGGTCCTCGTTAAAAAATGGTTTGTTTGAATGCGTCAGTGCGTGGTTAGTCGCTATTGGGTATTGGTATTCGCTATTCGCACAGCGAGTGGCGGAGCGAACAGCACCCAATACCCATTATCCAATATCTATCCCCTCATCCTCGCCAAAATCGCGGCCAGGCGTTCATTTCCGCCCGCGGGGGGCTTCCAATCCACGTGGATGACGGACGCGCCCTGGTCGGCCAGGGCCTCGGCGAAGGATTCCAGGCCGACGTTGAGCGCGGCCAGGGGTTGATTGAGGATGTCGAGGGAGACAGGAGGCTGGTCGGGGTCCGCCAGGGCCTGCACCAACTCGCCGGCATGATAGACCGCGGCTTCGTTGCTGGTGAACAGTTGGACTTTGGCGTTTTTGAGCTGCTTGATCTGGTGATCGAAGTCCTGCGGGTCCTCGTCCGTGCCCACCACCACCACCACGAACTCCAGATGTCGCCCCGCCGCCTGTGCTGTCGTCCGAGCCTCGACGATGGCCGGAGCCAGTTCGCTGGCCGGGTCAGGATGGCTGCCGTAGCCCAGCACCACATCCAGCAGGATCACGGCGGTCTCGGGGTCTTCGGCTTCCTGTTGCAAACGGCGGATGCGCAAATCATTGTCCATCATCGGATGCAAGCGTCCCACCGTGAACACATCCTCGCCCAAATCGATAATCGTGTGGGCCTGGCTCTCCAACACGTTTTCGAGCGCGTCGGCCCCTTCGAGATGGATGTTCGAGTAGAGATCGGGCAGCAGGTCGCGCAAAATAAGCAACGCTTCGTAGGCCAGCGTGCCGCCGGAATAGAGCCCACGCAGGTATTTCTGGCCGGTCGCGAACGTTCCTGTGGGATGAGCGGTCGTAGTCGGGCCTGGTGCGCCCACTTTGCTCAGTTGCACGGCTTTGCGCGCAGCGCCATCCAGCGTACTGGCGAAATGCAGGTTATCGATATGGTTTTTGTCCGTTTCATAACCGATGAAATCCACCACCACCGGTTTGCCGGTCAAGCGAGCCGCTCGCAACACTTTTTGGGCGACGATGGGTGACGGTGGTTTGGAGACCAGCACGATGACCTTCGTGTCCGGGTCCCGGCTGAGCACATCCAGCGCTTGCAGCGTCGTGACTGCCCCCACCTTTTCCGATAAATCCCGGCCGCCGGTGCCGAATCCGTGCGTCAGACCGCTGCCGAGCTGGTGGATTTGTGTCGAGACCTGCTGCAAGCCCGTGCCCGAGGCCGCCACCAGGCCAATCGGCCCCCGCCGCACCACGTTGGCGAAGCCAAGACCGACGCCATTGACGATGGCCGTGCCGCAATCCGGCCCCATGACGAGCAAGCCTTTTTCCGTAGCTTCCCGCTTCAACGAGACCTCGTCTTCGACGGAGACGTTGTCACTGTAAAGGAAGACGTGTTTGCCCTGGCGCAGAGCGTCTCTAGCCACACCGGCCGCGTGTTGTCCCGGCGTCGAGATCAACACCCACTGCGCCTCCGGCAGCATCTTGCCCGCCGATTCCAGCGATTTGGGCAGATATTCCTGGTCGATGGACGATTTGCGCCGGGTGAGCAGATCGTCCACCTGCCCCAAGGCCGCTCTCGCCATCCCTTCGTCTTCCGCCTTCACGACGATAATCAAGTCTTCGGCGCTGGCACCGTCAATTTCGGGCGTCAGCAAATCGCTCTGCGCCAGGATATCCTTGTTGGCGTCCGTGCCCATGACCACGCCGGCATCGAGCACCCCGGGCAGGTCGGCCAAAGCCCTCTGTAATTGCATCAGCATCACGGAATCGTAATAAGCGCCGCGACGGATTTCTGCATTGATAGCTGCCATAGCTTTCCCTTTTGAGTTTCTTTGTGGTTTTGTTTGGTTTCTAGAATTCGAGTCTATCACAAGAATTTTGGTACAGCAATTCTGTGAGGACTATGGCACTCTTCCCCGAAGATTTAGACGTTACCGCCTCCCGCCAACTTCTTGTCCCCCGCGAAGTGGCGCTGCTCCGACCGCCCGGCGCCGCCCCGCTCACTTCATGCGCGTGCTGCTGCCTGAACATGAAACTGCAAACCGAGCGCACGCACCAACTTTAGCACCTTTGTCCATTCCGCGCGGCCACGATCTCGGCGATAATCGCCAGGGCGATCTCCTCGGGGCGTCGCCCGCCAAGGTTCAGGCCGATGGGGTTGTGGACGCGGGCCAGTTGCTCRTCRCTGACGCCCATTTCCCGCAGCTTCTGYGCTCGCCCGGYCATTGTCTTGCGAGACCCCARCGCCCCGATGTAGCGAGCCTTGCTGTTCAAAGCGACCCGCAGCGCCGGTACATCCAGCTTGTCGTCGTGGCTGAGCACGGCGATGTAGCAGCCTTCGTCCAGGGCCAACTCGGCCAGGGCGTCGTCGGGCCATTGCAGGATGAGCTGGTCGGCGTGCGCGAAACGGTCGGGGGTGGCGAAGGCGGGGCGGGCGTCGATCACGGTGGTGTGAAAACCCATTTCGTTGGCGAATGTGACCAGGGGAATGGCAATGTGCACGGCTCCAACGACGATTAACCGGGGCGGCGGCGGAAAGACTTCGATGAAGACATCGCAGATCTCACCCTCGATCTCGAACGAGCGCTGCGCGGTTTTCTGCGCGGAGAGAAGATTGAGGGTCGAGTCCAGCACCAATTGGTCGAGTGAAGCCTCGCCCAGTTCGCCCAGCGCCCGACCATCGGGCCAGACCAGGAGCTTCGCTCCCATGTTCGGGCCGCTCACGATCGTGGCGAGCGCGACCAACTGATTAGATTCGAGAGCCTGTTTGAGAGCGTCAAAAATACGAGTCATGGCTGAGGAAGATGGTGGAGTCATAAAGGCGGTGTCGTCGATACGCAGGGTGAACTTTCGAGCGCCGCGTAACGCAGACAGGGCAATCATAACATAACCATCCCCATTAGATCGCAATCTGCACAAATCACCCAACATCGTTTAGAATGAAGGCTTGCGAAAATCAAGCCTGTCAGGCGTCGCAACAACTGGCGGGCCTTTGCTAGAAAGAGGCAATTATCCATGACCGAAAATGCAAAAGCACTCAATTTCCAAGACATGATCATGCGCCTGGAGCGTTACTGGGCCGAACACGGCTGCTTGATCTGGCAGCCGTACAGCGAAAAAGTCGGCGCGGGCACAGCCAATCCCGGCACCACGCTGCGCGTGCTGGGGCCGGAACCGTGGAACGTGGGCTATGTCGAGCCCTCCTACCGACCAGACGATGGCCGCTTCGCCGAGAACCCCAACCGCATGCAGATGCACACCCAGTACCAGGTCATCCTCAAACCCGCGCCCGAAGACTCGCAGCAGCTCTACCTGAACAGCCTGCGCGCCATCGGCATCGACCTGGACGCCCACGACGTGCGCTTTGTCGAGGACAACTGGGCGAGCCCGGCGCTGGGAGCCTGGGGCCTGGGCTGGGAAGTCTGGCTCGATGGCCTGGAGATCACGCAATTCACCTATTTCCAGCAGACCGGCGGCCTCGATCTCGATCCAGTCTCGCTCGAACTCACCTACGGCCTGGAACGCATCGCCATGTTCTTGCAAGATGTGAAGGAAGTGTGGGATTTGCAGTGGGACGCCAATCACACCTACGGCGATGTCCTCAAAATGCCCGAAATCGAGCATTGCGAATACGCCTTCAACGTCGCCGACGTGGAGCGCCTGCATCGGATGTACGAACTCTACGAACTGGAGAACAAGGCCGCCATCGCGCGCGGTCTGGTCATTCCCGCCTACGACTACGTGCTCAAATGCTCCCACACCTTCAATTTGCTCGACACCCGTGGGGCCATCGGCGTGACCGAGCGCGCCGCTTACTTCCGGCGTATGCGCAACATGTCGCGCAAAGTGGCCGAAACTTACGTCGAGCAGCGCCAGCGCCTGGAATACCCCATGTTGCCAGATGAGGCGGGGCCGGACGCAGTGGCCGCCGCTCCGGAGATTCCCGCGCCTACGCCCCTTCCCGCTGGCCAAGACGCCGCCGACCTCCTGCTGGAAATCGGCGTCGAGGAACTGCCGCCCCACGACTTGCGCGACGCCATCAACCAACTGCGGGAGCGCGTTCCCCGGGCCCTGCGAGACGCTCGCCTCACGTTCGGCGAGGTGACGGTTAGCGCCGCGCCGCGCCGGGTGGCCGTGCACGTGAAAAAACTGTCCGCCCGGCAAGCCTCCGAAACCCAGGAATTCCGCGGCCCGCCCGCGGACAGGGCCTTCGACAGCGCCGGAGCCCCCACCAGAGCCGCCCAGGGCTTCGCCCGCGGCAAAGGCGTGAGCGTCGCAGACCTGGAAGTGCGCGAGGAAGGCGGCAAACGCTACGTCTACGCTGTCGTCAGCGTCACCGGCAAGCCCACCTACACCCTACTCCCCGACCTGTTGCGTGGCCTCGTGGCAGGCTTGCACTTCGGCAAGACCATGCGCTGGAACGCAAGCAACGTCAGTTTCAGCCGCCCCCTGCGGTGGATTGTGGCGCTATACGGCGACCAGGTCGTCCCCTTCGCCTACGCCGGCGTTCTTAGCTCGAACAACAGTCGCGGCCTCCGGCCTCTTGGCTCGCCCGACCTGCCCATCCCTTCCGCCGAACGGTATTTCCAGACAATGGCCGGGGCCGGCATCGTGGTCGAGCGAGACGAGCGCCGTCGTCAGGTTGCCGAGGGCATCCAGCGGATGGCGGCCACGGTCAGGGGACGCGTGCCGGACGACGAAGCGCTGCTGGACGAAGTCACCGACCTGGTCGAGCAACCGCTCCCCCTGCTCGGGCGTTTCGATCCCGCCTTCCTCGAACTCCCCACGCCCGTGCTCATCACCGTCATGAAAAAGCACCAGCGCTATTTCCCCGTTGTCGATGAGCGTGGCGACATGCTGCCCTACTTCATCACCGTGGCCAACGGCGCAGACCGCGATCCCGAGTTGGTCACGCGCGGCAACGAAGCTGTGATCCGCGCTCGTTACGCCGACGCCGCCTACTTCGTGCGGGACGACCGCAAACACCCCCTGGAAGACTACAATGCCCGTCTGGCTACGCTCACTTTCCAGGAACAACTCGGTTCGATGCTGGCCAAAGTCTACCGCCTGGAGAAACTGACGCCGGCAGTGGCCGATTTGCTGGGCCTGGCCGCCGAGGACAAGACCTTCGCCACCCGCGCCGCCCTGCTCAGCAAGGCCGACCTCGCCACCAGCATGGTCGTGGAGATGACCTCGTTGCAGGGCGTGATGGGCGAGATCTACGCCCTGGCCAGCGGCGAAGCGCCGCAAGTAGCCCGCGCCATCCGCGAGGCCTACACCGTCAAGCCTGCTCCCGACCAGCCTCTCAGCCCGCCCGGCCTCGCCCTCAACCTGGCGGACCGTCTCGACAGCCTGATCGGCCTCTTCGCCGTCGATCTCGCGCCCAAGAGCACCGCCGATCCCTTTGGCCTGCGTCGCGACGCCCTCGCCATCGTCCAGAACCTGATCGCCGCCGGGCAATCCTTCGACGTGAAAGAGGGCCTGCGCGCCGCCGCTAAACTGCAGCCCGCGCCCGTCACTGACGATGTGATCGAGCAGACCTCGGCCTTCGTGCGCCGCCGTTTGCATGGCGTCTTGCGCGACGAAGGCTACGAGCATGACGTTGTCGAAGCCGTGCTGGCCGAACAGGGAGACGATCCCGCCCGGGCCAAGCAAGCGGTTCGCTCACTTTCCGCGGCCGTGGCTGAGCCCGATTGGATGACCGTCTTCACCGCCTACGCCCGCAGCAAGCGCATCGTCCGCAACCTCGACCAGAGCTTCGCTCTGAACCCGAGCGCCTACGTAGAACCCGCCACTCGCGCCCTGCACGACGCCTACCTCGCTGTCGCCCCCACCGTGGTCGATATCCCCAGCCTGGTGCAGGCCCTGCGCGTGCTGCAACCCGTCATCGACGCCTTCTTCGACGCGGTGCTCGTCATGGCCGACGATCCCGACCTGCGCGCCGCCCGCCTGGCCCTCGTCCAGCACATCGCCGCCCTGCCCGCTGGCGTGGCGGATTTGGCTTTGCTGAAGGGATTCTAGGCGGCTGGGCGTTATTCAGCATTCGTTGTGTAGGGGGATGCTCGGTACCGCGCCGAATTACTCTGCTTCCGCCCCGCGACGTTCCGCCTCCTCATCCAACTTGGCGATGGCAGCGGTCAAGGTCGTTTTGTTCAAGCGGCTCCCCCGCAATTCTTTGTTCAGGTATTGCTTTAGTTGTTTATAGTGGATGATGGGCACTGTGCTGTCCTGCACATCTAATTCCGCTTTCTCGTTCGTAAACACCACCAGCGGCTTCACAGGCACAGGTTCGTCACTGCCGAGTTGTTCAGCGAGCCATTCGCCGAGCTTGTTGGCTTCGCCAATCGCCTCCTCGGCCGGCAATCCTCCGGGCTCCTGACCGAAGGCGAAGAGGATGCGCCGGAAACTAAACGGCTGCTTGATCTTGCCCCCCTG